>CAJPTB010000009.1 GCA_905373325.1 uncultured Ancrocorticia sp. | reverse complement strand
GATGCAGATTCCACGCGGAAAAGCCGTTCAAGCCTGGTCGGCCAAGGCGACGTTCCGACCCTGGACATCGAGATCGAAAGCCCCGCACTCAACGCGCCGGCAGTTTCACGCTCGGCTTCGTCGGCTGCGGACGCACCCGACGATCTGACCGTGCGTTACTCGGAAGAAGTCGGACAGGCGTCGGACGGATCGACGGCGCGGACAATTGCCATAACGGTCACGGGAACGGCTTTGGCGACGGCCGCGTTCGCGCTGAGGGTCGTGCGTCGGCGGCGTTCGAAGTGACGCACGTCGGGCCCGGCATCACGCACCGGGCCCGACGCCTCATTTTTTGCCCATGGGGATGTCCGCGACCATGTCCGACGACGGAGCGGACGAACCGGAAGCCGGCTCCATCGTCAGCATGACCGATTCCCCCTCGTCCGGCATAGCAGACAAAAACGCGTACCGCGCCTTGCTTCCCGAAGGGTACATGCCCATCGAGGTCATTCGCTTGCCCTTGACCGACCAGGCTTGAACGGCTTTTCCGCGTGGAATCTGCATCCCCGCGGGCATGACCAGCGCTGCGGAATGCTCCTTGTACGACCACACGAGCCGGATGGTGTGTCCGTCGGCCATTTTGTGGGACATCTGGCTGTAATCGGACGCCTGGTTCAGGGCATTGAACTTTGTTTCATCGGACATTCCGCGCATCGTCCACGCCCTGCCCGCGGCGAAGCCCCCGACGGCGAGGAAGACGGCGGCGGCCGCCCCCGCAAGCCTTCGCACCCATGTTCTTCGCCTGGGAAGCTCGACGACGTCGGCGCGAGCATTCCCTGAGCCGCCCGAAGAAATGCGCGCCATGAGCGCCGCCTTGACGTTAGCGGGCGGCTGCAGCGGCTCGCCGTCGAAGGCGGCCGCGCCCAGCAGTTCGGCTTCGGGAGTGCCGAAGGCGATGTCGTCGCGTTCGGTCATCGGTCCTCCACAACCTCGCGCAGCTGCGCGATTCCATTCCTGATATGGGTCTTGAGGGTGCCCAACGGCATGTTCAAAGCCTGCGCCGCCTGCACGTGGGTCATCGACCGGAAGAAGACCGCGTCGATGCAGGAGCGGACCGGCTGGTCGAGGCCGGCGACGGCGCGCGCAACCTCGCCGCTCCGCTCGTGAGAAAAGACGGCCTCGGCCACAGAATCGTATTCGACCTCGAATTTGGCCGAAGAAGCCTCGCGAAGACGTCGCGACTCGCGCGACCGAACGCAGTCGATGGCCCGCCTCCGAGCGAGGACGGCCAGCCACGCCTTGGCGCTGCCTTTCGCAGGGTCGAAGGACGACGCACGCTGCCACACCTGCCAGAAGACCTCCTGCAGAACATCCTCGGCCAGGTCGGCGTCGACGACAATGCGGCGAATGAGGGCCAAAAGATGGCCGGCAGCACGGTCGTAGAGGAGGCCGAAGGCCTCGCTGTCGCTCTTCGCAACCGCGGCGAGCAAGCGGTCAAGATCGTTGTGAGCATCGTGCACGGCAACTATGCTAACGGCTCGCTCGGCGCCTCGCCGCGCAACGCCCTTCGCAGTCGGCATCGCCCCCACCGTTGGACGCGTTGCCACCCTACGTATCGCCGCTGTCCCCGCCATCCTCATCTGTCACCCGAATGTGAAGGAGTGGAGGCGAACACCGCCGCTCGCCGTGACCGTGAGGGTGCCCCTCTTGGCGGCGTCGCCGGGGAGAAGGTCGATCGCGTTGGGAATTCCTTCGACCTTTTTTGTGTAGCTGCGCCCCTGGAAGGTGTAGGTTATTTGGCCTTTGCCCGATGCAACGAGGTAGACGCGACGGGAATGAAGCCCCAGTTTTACGCTTGCGCCCTCGGAAGCGGGCGCGGCCGATTCGCCGTCGGCCGTCCATTTGCCTGAAAGATTGAACTTGCCTGGCTTCGGGTCGTCTGACTGCCCGTAGTCGACGGTGCCCTCGGCAAAGGGAACCTTGCCGTCGTAGTAACGCGCCCTATCCGGGAAGAGATAAGTCTCCGGATTCGCCTCCTCGGCCCGAGCGGCGTCGGCCTTCGAATCGTCCTTGTCGGAGAAAACCGGATCGGGAAGCTTTTTTCCCGGGTTTTGCTTGGCGAGCAATTCTCGGATGAGCTTTTCTGCCTTCGCTTCGCCATGTTCGCCGTAGTGGATATGCCGAACCTTGCCCTGCGCGTCCACGAGGTAGTGCGCGGGCCAATAGTGGTTGTCGAAGGCGCTCCACGTCTTCAGATCCGAATCGACGGCGACGGGATAGGTGATTCCAAGCTTTTGCGCGCCGCCCTTGACGTTTTCCGGTACCTTTTCAAAGGCGTACTCTGGCGAGTGGATTCCTATCACCTGAAGCCCGTAGTCGCGGTAGGCCTTGTAGAGTTTCTCGATCCCCGGCACCGAGCGCTGGCAGTTGATGCACGAGTACGCCCAGAAGTCGACGAGCCGCACTCCGCCGGCGGGCGCCTTGTGCTCTAGGGCGCGACCGCCGGGGGTGTTGAACCAGGCGGCAATCCCGGTTATCTCGGGCTGCGGCCCGCAGTCGGCGAGTTCGGCCGAATCCGGCGAGCACGTGAACTTTCCCGACTGCTCGTCGTGAAGGTACTCGTCCGCGGCCTTTTGGAGATTCGCAGTGTAATCGGGAATGACCCGCTGGATTTTCGCCGGAAGATCGAAGACGATGCCCGCCGCCAAGGCGATCATCGCGCCTCCCGCCGCGATCCGGATCCCGCGCTGCCGCTTCCGATACCCCTTGACGCGCTCGGTCACGCCCCGTCCGGCGAGGGCGAAGAAGAAGAGGGGAATGGCGACCCCGACGGCGAAGGAAATCGCCAACGCCACGGTTTCAGCGCCGACTCTCCCCGTCGAGCCCGCCACGCTGATCGCCGTGAGCACCGGTCCCGCGCATGGAACGTAGGCGGTTCCCAGCACGAGGCCGAAGACGAATCCGTTGGAACGCTTGTCCACCTGTTTCATGCGTATGCGCGCGAACGGCTTTTCCAGCCATTCCTCGACCTTCGGGATCATAAGCGAGACACCGATGAGCGCGAGGAAGGCGACGCCTGCCCACCGAATGAAATCTTGGGGAAGCCCCAGAAGGCTGAGGACAGTCGATCCGAGCAGAGTCACGGCCGTAAAGGAGACGACCAGCCCGAGCGTGATGAGGAGGGGGTATTTTCTTGACGGCGGCTTGCCGTCGGAGGAGGCGCCGGTCGCGCCCGCGAGGAAGATGATGGGGAGCATCGGCAGTATGCAGGGCGATACGCCCGTGATCAGGCCGCCGAACAAGCCGATGAGAATCTGCGAGAACATGGTTTCCTTTTCACCGCCGTTTGTCTGTCACCGTTGGTTCGACGCCGACGTCGCCCACGGATGTGTGCAACAGTTCACACATCCGGCATGCCCTGCGGCGCCGAACAGTGATTGAAGGCGGAACGATCCGCCCTGCAAACAACCACTCGAACAAAGGAATGCCCATGGCTCGCAAATTCTTCGCATCGACCGCTCTGGCCTCCGTCGCCCTTGCCGCAGGCTTGGGCTTGGCGGCGTGCAGCGCCGACGATCAGCCCTCCGACAAGATGTCGACGACGCAAAACGAGAAGATGTCGGACAAAGACAAGATGTCGGATAAGGACAAGATGACAGACAAAGACAAAATGACCGACAAGGACAAGATGACAGACAAAGACAAAATGACCGACAAGGACAAGATGACCGATGGGTCCATGAAGGACAAGGGAACAGACGGCTCGATGAAGGACGGCTCCATGACCGACAAGTGACGGCGTCTGGAAAAGGAGGCGTCGCGTGCCGCCGATCGAATCCGAGACGACGTCCGCGACGTCGGAATCTTCTTGGCGAGGCGGCGTGCATACCGCCGAGACGTCGCGTGGCGTGGGGCCGCGATCTCGCCGCCCCGCGCCACGTCTCACGGCTGCGCTCCGGTCTATGCCTTCGTCGCCCGCCCCCGCAGGGCAGCCGCCCCGTCCGATGTTTTGCGTCGCTCGTCCCGCGGGGCGCTGCCTTATAAGCTTTTACAAGCCTTTCGTCGTCACTTGCCCTGCGGGCGCACGAACGGGAACGTGATCGTCTCCCGGATGCCGAGGCCCGTCATGGCGGTCAAAAGCCGATCGACGCCCATCCCCATGCCGCCGCACGGCGGGAATCCCTGCTCGAGGGCCTCGATGAATTCTTCGTCGAGCTGCATGGCTTCGGGGTCGCCGTTGGCGGCCTCCAAGGACTGGGCTGCCAAACGCTCGCGTTGGATCACCGGATCGGCAAGCTCGGAGTATGCCGTCGCCAGCTCTATCCCGCGCACGTACAGGTCCCATTTCTCGGTCAGTCCGGGCTTCGAACGGTGAGGCCGGGTAAGGGGCGACGTGTCCTCCGGGAAGTCGAGAACGAAGGTCGGCTCCCACAGTTTCGAGCCGACGAGCTCTTCGAAGATCTCCTCGGCGATTTTCCCCGCGACCCAGTAGGGCGCCACGGAGATCCCGTGGCGGTCGGCGATCGCCTCAAGCTTTTCGCGCGGGGTTTCGACCGTGACCTCCTCGCCCACCGCTTCGGAGATTGAGGTGTAAAGATCGATGCGCGCCCACTGGCCGCCCAGGTCGTATTCCGTCCCGTCGGAAAGGGTCACCGTGGTCGTCCCGAGGGTGTCGAGGCAGGCGCGCTGAACCAGCGACTGGGTCAGCTCCGCCATCGTGTCGTACGTCGCGTACGCCTCGTACGCCTCGATCGCCGTGAATTCAGGGGAATGGCTCGAATCGGCGCCTTCGTTGCGGAAGTTTCGGTTGATTTCGAAGACTTTGTCAACGCCCCCCACCACTGCCCTCTTGAGGTAGAGCTCGGTGGCGATGCGCAGGTAAAGATCCTGGTTGTAGGCGTTGATGTGGGTGACGAACGGGCGGGCGGCCGCGCCTCCGTGGATGGCCTGGAGCATGGGCGTCTCAAGCTCGAGGTAGCCGCGATCGTCGAAGTTGGCGCGCAAAGACTTCATGACGCCCGCGCGAAGGCGCACCATGTCGCGGGCCGCCGGGCGCATGATGAGGTCGAGGTGGCGCATGCGCACGCGCGACTCCTCGGAAAGGGTGACGTCTTCGCCGTCGGCGTTCGTGTACACCTTCGGCAGGGGGCGGATGGCCTTGGAGGCAATCTGCCAGGAGCGGGCGAATACGGAGAGCTCGCCGCGCTTGGACGTTCCGACGTACCCTTCCACGAAAAGGTGGTCGCCGAGGTCGACGTCGGTCTTGAATCTGGCGAAGGCCTCCTCGCCGACGTTGGCCAGCGACAAAAGCACCTGGATGCGGTTTCCGGGGCCGTCCTGAAGGGTCGCGAAGGCGATTTTTCCGGACGAGCGCGAAAGCATGACGCGTCCGGCGATCCCCACGGCGACGTCGGCCAGTTCGACGCCGGCTTCGAGGCTGCCGTATTTCTCTCGCAGCTCGGGAATCGTCGTTGTGACGGGAAGCTCGACCGGATACGGTTCGATGCCTTCGTCGATCATCTTCTGGCGTTTGGCGAGCCGAATGCTGATCTGGCCGGGAAGGTCGTCGTTCTGCGGCGCCGCGGCGGGCGTCTCGTTGGTAGTCACGGACAATAGACTACAGCGTGGAGCTCGCCCGTGCGGATTTGGCTTCGTCCCGGTTCTGGCCGCATGGCGCGCCGCGGGCGTGGGGTGCGCGCGGATTCGGCCCTTTGGACCGCCCAACGGACGCCAAGGCCCGCCAGCCTCTGCCACAATGCGTCTCCGGCAAAGGGAGCGGTCTACGTAGCGGGAGCGATCACCTCCGCCAGCGCACACCAGACCTGCAAAGTTGTGGCCGGACGGATGATCGCAGCGTCACCATTCGAAACAATGCTGAAATAACCGCTGCTTGTGTCAAGAACACAAACAGACGCACGAATCTGCTGCGCTTCCTTTGCCGACCTGGAGTACACAAACCAAAGTTTCCAATCACCGTCGTACATGGCGTTGCATGCCTCAGGCCACGATGCCCCTATCTCACGAGCAAGTCTGCCATCCAAACCTGCATCGGTCGATTCAAGTAGCTCCAGCACCCACTCTTTGGGAACAGTGACTTCGGCCGGAGGATGAGCAATACGGCGTGGCCCGATATCAAGCAGATCAATCATGACGACGGGGAACTCCGCGGGTCTATAGCTCGATATCGCGATGTCGCCGTCGACTATCTGAGCTACGCTTGATTTCTTATCCTGATCAATCCAGGCCGCAGCGTGCCGCAGGACGCCGGCGTCGTTAAGAATGAGCTGAACATACCCAACAGGTTCTATGTACGCGGCAAGAAGGCTTTGTCCGACGTCGGTGAGCAGCCCTCTTTCGAGAAAACCTAGACGTGTAAGTTCAGCCATGCAGCTTTCCGGAAGGCGTTCATCCTTAAGAAAAGTATGTAAATTATCCCATACTCTTTCCGATAGGATAACATTGGCGTTGGCTCGCATCAGGCCTCCTCCAGCCGGAAACTCGCCACTATGTCGGTAAAAGCTCGAGCTGTCGGGCCGAAATCGGCCGTCGCAGCCGCGAACGCCAGAACATAATCTGCAGATGATCCTTCGGGTGCAACGTAATAGAGCATTTGAGTCATATTCTGCGTCTCCGTACTGTAGGTAAACATGGCGACGACAGCAGGGTGCCCATCGAGCGAAGTCCCACCAACATCAAGTACTCGACATGTTGGGTTTTCGCCCACCGAGGACGCCAGAATCGCATACACCCCTTCCTCGATTCCTTTTTTAGCACGTAGAAGCCGCTTGACGAGAACAACTGGCATGCAGCCATAGTCCGTTCGCGGCCTGCGAGCCATCAACAGTGTGGCAGGATCCATCGTGTCGATTTCAACCCATTCATCCGAAAGCGTGATCATCCCTGTCACCCATTCAGATCCTTGAGCCATTTCGGTGCCATTCTAACCTGTTTGTCGACGAACTCGCTGAATGGAACATTGAGCTGCCTCTTCCCCCAGTCAGCCACAGCAGTACCAGCTTGACCGCCAAAAAATCCGCCGGCAGCTGCGGCAGTCCCACCGCTGACAGCAGCACCAGCGGCTGTCCCGAGTGTTGCGCCCAGGTAAGGCCCAGCGAAAGAAAAAGTTGCGTCGTACCCTCCTTTGAGATCGGCACGCACAACTTTCTCGGGAAACGACAATGTTGGATCGTAAGAATCACGGTTCCACTGATCCTTGAACGCTCCGTAACCGTCTCCGAGCGCGGAAAGGAAGCTGAGCCCTGTCATCCCATATCCGTATTTTTTGCTGAAATCTTTAAGTTCTTCAACGTTGGACAGAGCACCCAAAAGCGTTTGGAAGTCACCGAAGAAGCCGAAAATCATGTTAGAAGTCTTAAAATGATCCAGCCATCGACCAGCAGACGAATTTCCATACCAAGAGGGAACACCCAAAGAGGCTTTTAGCCCTTCGAGGAAAGAAGGACTCGCTATGCTCTCACTTTTTACTTGGAAAGAATTATGAGCCTGAGCTTCGCGGGAACGGAGGAGGTCATGAGCTCGAACAAATTCACGAAAAATGGGCATTTGCGGTATTGCAAATGTTGGTTCCGGTCGGAGCTCAATCTCCTCACCGGTCACGAGGAAATTCCTGGTCAGCGCCTCCGCACGCATCTTTTCGAATCCCTTTTTCACTTCATCAATCTCGTGGCGGAACTCAGCCAGCACCGTAATGTACTCCTGACATTTTTCGCTGAGATTATCATAGTGGCTGGCTGTCTCTCTGTTCCGCTCCTCGAAGGCGGAAGCAGAAGTGCCCTTCCAGGATTCTAAAAGATTGCCACCAATGTCGAAGAGCCGAGAGACCCAGTCATCCAGGCTTCTCTTTAGCGCCTCTATATCGGCCTTTGCAGCCTCGATCGCACCAGGATCGGCATCCACATGAGTGTTTATCATTTCTTGCCCTCCATTTTTTCAAGAAACTCGCCGTACTGGTCGAGATTAAAAGCTTGACCAGACTCTCCATCCTGCTGCACGACCATATTGGTCACATAGCGGACACCCTCAGCCAGCCCCTCTACGGAGGTTGCCTCACTTTCAACTTTGGAACGAAAGTATCCAACCACCTTTGAAGCGAAACTGTCGGAACGTCCAAACCCCGAGGGATCGGCGAGTTTGGCACCCCTTATCTCCTCCCCCAACTGCTCGTACCCCTTCGCCGCAGCCTCCATTTCCTGGGGGTCAACTTGGAGATACTCCTGGGAAGGGTCGTTGTAACGGAGGTAATCATCTGTAGACACGCCTTGTCTCCTACTAAGTTCGCCCGCGCCAGCCTCAAGCTCCCTGGGCTCAGGGAAAGACTGCGAATCCACAACGAGCTCATGTTTACGTGATACATGAAAAAGCTTATCCCTAGAAGAAGTGCAGCGTCTTGGGGAGTCCTTCCCAGCCCTGCCGGAGAGCTTCCGAAGTTGAGTTGAGGATAAGCGCCAGAACATACCCCGAGGGCGGTTCCTCGGGGCGTTGACGTAGAGAATTTACGTGAGATTTTTCCGCTCGATGCAGTAAGTGAGCACAGCGGCGGCCGCCGGACATCCCGCCCGCACAGTCTCCCCGACGTCGATGAGACGGCCGACCCGCGTCCCCGCGGTCTCCTGTATAGTTATTTGACCTACTTTCACGCAAAGAGACGAGGACAGCCATGGCAGGCAGAAGAACGCCGGAAGAGACTCAGAGGATTCCCAACCAGCCGAACCCCTTGGCGCCGACAGACACGATCGGGGTGCGGCTCGGCGCATTGGAAGCTGTGGGAGCAGTTGCAGCCGTTGCCGTCGCGGCGAACTTCGGCCAGCCGCAAGCAGACCCCCAAGGATACGTGCGGACCGCCCCCTTCGATCCGATTCCGCTGCCCGTCCAGCGGGCGATCGTCGTTTGCCTCTTCGGTTTCTTTCCGCCCCTGCTGCTAGCCGCCATCCGCGATGCAGTCCGACGCCCGGCGTTTTCCTTCGACGACCAAGAAACGGCGAACGGCCATGCTTTGACTTTGAAACCGGCGTCGATCAAATGGAGCGACGCCGTCCGCATCGACGAAGCCCAAAAGGAAGTCTCCAGTTAGCCGCTTTCACGCACGTTTCGCGCCGATTTCATACAGGCTCCACGTTTGTTTCACGTCGCCTTCACGCCGGTTCGCCGCGAAACTCACCCTTAAAAACACGTGGGTCTCTTTACCCCCAAGGGGATCGGCCCGCCCCGCTTAGGATGGACATATGCATCTCACGCTACCTGATTCCTGGCAGGTCCGCGATGTGCCGGACGAATATCAGGCTGCCAAGTACATCGCCATGGGCCCCCGGGGCTACCTGGGCTACTCGCCCTCCGCCGTCGTCACGTACGAGGAGGGAGTCAGCGGCACGCTCGACGATTGGGCCGCCGCCATGATCGAAGAATCGTCCCAGACGATTCCAGGTTTGCACGTCATCGACGTCGGTGGATTGGAAATAGCGGGCCACCCGGCAATCGTCCACGCCCTGTCGATGACCGTTGAAACCGTCAACGTCACCCAGATGCAGTTCGCGCTGCTGACGGGAGGCAGGCGCTCGGCCAGGAGGCCCGGCTACGTCGTGACGGTCACGTGCGCCTCCGCCGACCTTCCCACGATCGGCGACTCTCTGATCGACATGGCCACCAGCTTCGAGCCCTCAGGAGGCGAACAATGAGCAGCGACACGATCAGCGTCGTCTTCCCCACCGACGAATGGGAGGCCTTGAAAGACCTTCTCGACGGCGAGGGCGCGCCCCTCAACCTCATGGGCGACCTTGAGCAGCGCGGCTTCCTTGAAAACGGCGCACTCTCGCAGTCGGCTGCAAAGCTTCTGCAGGCCTATCAGCAGGCCGCGGGAGCGGTGCGTCTATATGTGTGCGACGCCGGAGTGGTGCGCGAAGCCCGCACGTGGGTGGCCAAGGACCGCAGCGTGCTGCTCGACATCACCGACGGCGAGGTGACGGTTCTGCGGCGGCAGGAGCCGGGCCAGTTTCCGCTCACGCTGTTGGAGATGCTCGGCATCGGCCCTCGGCCCCGCCTCCCGGAGGGCGCCCTTCCGGGTTTTTCCGCGAGAATCATCCGCGACCTCCTGCGCCCGAGCGACAGCGACCGCAACGCCAAAGCCCGCGACGACCTCGCCGAGACGCTCAGAGGGGTGTGGCCGGCCGCCAGCGAGGCGATCAAAAAGGACGACTGGCGGCTGTGGCTCATTCAGTCCTTCGACGTCGCCGTCGGCGAGCCTCAGGCGCGCACCACCGTGTGCGTCCTCGACACGTCGGCCGGCATGGTCGGGATCACGGTCGATGGCGACACCGCGGTTCCCGTGGCCGTGACGTCGCTCGAAGTGTGGCGTGCCGTGGCCGCGGCGATCGCGCCGTGGTCGTGACCGCGATCTAACAGCCGCAACCGCAATGTAACCGTGGCCTCACGAGGCGGGCACGACGCGAGCGCAGCATAACCGTAACGGAACCGCGGTTCGGCAGGCCCGACGGCTACTCCCGATGCGCCAGGCGGTTACTTCCGGAACGAGGCAATAGGTTCGCCCGAGCTGCGCAGCCCGTGGCCCGGCGGCGCTTGGCCGGGCTCGCCCCCCGTCTCGACGATAGCGTTGTCCGCGTCGACGAAGACGACGCGCGGCTCGTAGCTGCGCGCGGACGCGTCGTCGAGCAGCGAATACGAGATGACGATGACGACGTGGCCTGTCTTCACCAGGTGCGCGGCGGCGCCGTTGATCTGGCACACTCGGCTCCCCCGCGCACCGGGAATCACATAGGTCGTGAGGCGGCTGCCGTTCGTCACGTCGACCACGTCAACCTCTTGGCCGGGAAGAATATCGGCGGCGTCAAGCAGATCGGCGTCGATCGTTATCGATCCGACGTAATGCAAATCCGCACCCGTGACGGTGACGCGATGGATCTTGCCGGTCATCATTCGGCGCATACGCAATTCAGCCACGAAGTTCAACCTCCATATTGTCGATGAGGCGCGTGGGCCCAACCCAGGCCGCGACGGCCAACAAACCTCGCCCGTGCACGGGCGCTGCACCCGTTGCAGGCACGGTCTCTGCGTCGCCCGCGGACATGGTCTCTGCGTCGCCCGCAGGCATGGTCGCACCGCTCGCCGGGAAACTCTTACCGCCGCTGGCCGGTATAGCCGCGGCGCCTTCGGAAGGCGAGGTCCCAGCGGCTCCGCCCGCAAAGAAGGCCTCGCCGTCGATGGCCGCAAAAGTCTCTGGGTCGACGAGAGCAAGGTAGTCGATTTTGACTCCCGGCGCTTCGCGCAGGTGCCGTTCGGCGACGTCGCGCACCTCCTTCGGGGACAGTCCGCGTTGGGCGGCGTCGGCCCCCACCGCGAGAGCCTGGTTGAGAGCCAAAGCCTCAATGCGTTCGGTGGGCGAAAGATAGGAGTTGCGCGAGGACAGGGCGAGGCCGTCGACGTCGCGCTCGATCGGGACCGCCCGTATTTCGACCGGCATGTCCAGATCGGCGGCCATCGTGCGGATCAGAGCGAGCTGCTGCGCGTCCTTCTGCCCGAAGAAGGCGATGTCCGGGCGAACGAGGTTGAGCACCTTGTGGACGACCTGGAGCACGCCCGCGAAATGCGTGGGGCGAGTCTTTCCCTCGAGGACTGCGGCCATCGGCCCGGGATCGATACGGACAAGGGGGTCGCGCGGATAGACGTCCTCGGCCTCGGGAGCGTAAACGGCCTGGACGCCGACCGCCTCGAGAAAGGCCAGATCGGCCTCAAGGTCGCGCGGGTAGGCTTCGTAGTCTTCGCCCGTATCGATCCCGGCCCGAATTGCAGGGGGTTGACGAAGATCGAGACGACCACATTGTCCGCCGCCTTCTTCGCGGCCCGAACGAGCGCAAGGTGCCCTTCGTGAAGCGCGCCCATCGTCATGACAAGCGCACTCGTGCCGTTGAGGGCGCCGAGGGCCTCCGCGAGATCCGCTTTAGTGCGTGCAACTTTAGTCACGCCTACTAGTTTACCGGCCGACGACGGAACCTTCGCAGCCGCGGCCTGAGCGGGAGGCTCACTGGCCGTCGAAGCCCGCACGCCCCCTTAAGATTGTAATAACCCGTATCCGAAAAATCAGGGGACGAACAGCCCTTTTAATGTGACGGTCTTAGAGAGACGATTGAACCATCGGCGCACAAATGGAAAATCCTGGAAAAATTCAGAGTTGATTTGTCGACGCCGCACGCACCCAATTAAACGAAATAAACAAGGAGATAGAAGAATGAGAAAACGACGCCTCACATTGGCCGCGTCAATATGCACAGCAGCGATGCTGTTCCCCGGCAGCCCGGCAAACGCGGGCCCGTCTCCGATCGGAACAAGCCCGTCCGCCGTCAAGGCAGGCTCCGCGAATATGGACGATCTTCCGCATAAAGCAGCCAATTCAGTGGCGGCGATGGAAAAGCAGGTCAACATCGACGCTTTCATCGCCAAAAAGGACAAACCCGATTCGCGGCTAAAGGGACTTCCCGTGAAGCCCGCGGCCCAGAAAAGCGCGGACGGTGTTGCAGCATCCGCCCAGGAAATGGCTCAATCCATGGCAAACGGCCCCAAAGGGGCACGCTTTGTCGACAAGGTCCGCGTCAAGGTCAATGATGTTGCTGTAAAAAAGCAAAGCAACGGAAGTCTCGTCGTCACCGCACAGATCGAAATTTCTCGACATATCGCGAAGGACGACGTCAACTGGGAAGGAATTATTCCCCACGAAATCAAAATAGACGCCCGCGGATGCATCTATGGCCTCGTAGTCAAAGATCGCGACTATTACGACAAGCACCTCGTCAGCTACCTTCCCAAACCCCAAAAAGACGCGTCAAATTCTCCAGAGGGCAGGCGAGATGACAAATCGCAGTACACGGGAGAAAAGTTGGCGCAAGGTCAGCAGCGGAAGGCACCGGCCGTCGTACCACTCACTTTGACGCAAAAACAAAAGAAGAAAGCGGTGGAGTACGCTCGCAAGTACGCCAAATCCCCGAACCGTAAGTATCACTACTATAAGGAAAACGAAGGCGGGGATTGCACCAACTTTGTGTCGCAAGCCATGGAAGCAGGCGGATGGGAGCAGGTCTACCATTCACGCTTCGACTATAAAGACGACAACGCCTGGTGGTACGGCGGAGGACTGCCTTTCAGCTATCCCCGCAACAGCTGGACTTGGTCCGGTGCCGAAAACTTCTTCCGCATGGCGAACGGCAGTGGTGGGCTGAAAAGAACGACCTTGCTAAACAATTTCTATGAATTGCAGCCGGGAGACATCTTGCAATACAAAGCCAAAGGCGCTACCGAGATGACCCACACGATGATCGTCACCAAGGTTGAAAATGGCGAACCTTATCTGAGCTATCACACCGACGATCAGATCGACCAGCCATTGTCTTCCATGCCTAAAGGCGAAAAGAAGTGGTATCCGCAGCGCACTTAGCGGCGATCACGCGGTATATTTCGTTGAGCTCATCGAAATCAACGGCGCGCAGAGGATGAAATGCCTCTGAGGCGCTCCGCGAAAATACAAACATTCCAGTCGGCGGCCGCGGGGATTGTCCCCTGCGGCCGCCGCGTCATACTCAACTGCTCAGCCAGCGATTCTACTCAGCGCGGTTAACATCCTTTCCTCCGTCCTCGGCTGTTCCATCGCCGCCGGGCGCTGCCCTTGTTGTCGCTCGCCGATTCGTAAGTCCGCCGAGTTCCAACCGACGCTCCCGTCCGAACCGGCCACAAGCTCGAACAGGCGGCCTAGTCCGATGTGGCCGGGCCCAAGCCCCCTCAGTCCGGCTCGGCGGAATACGAACTGTCGCCTCCGTCCGAAGCCCGCAAGCGCGAGTCGACGCTTCCGTCAGGCTCCGCCGAGCCCGGCGTCGCCAAACCTGAAGCGCCGCCGTCCAGCTCGGCCAGCAGGCGATCAATCGCCGGAGGCTCCCGCAGACTTCGGGCCGCGACCCGCGCCGCCGTCGCCCTCGCGAGCGCGCGGTAGGCGGGCGGTATGTCCGCGTAGTCCCCCGTCGCCGCGAGCGCATCGAGCGAGGCGAGGTGCTCGCGCACGGTGCCGACGTCGCCGCGCGCAACCGGCCCGGTCAGCGCCGATTCGCCGGAGCTGAGCGTGCCGTCGAGGGCGGCCTGAAGGAGGGGCGCGAGGTAGGCGCCCGGAGCCTCGACCCCGAGGGCCTCCAGCACCCGCATCGACTGGGCGACGAGGGTGACGAGGTGGTTTGCGCCGTGGGCGAGGGCCGCGTGATAGAGGCCCCTGTCTTCCTCTGCGACGACGACCGGCGTGCCGCCCGTCTCGGTCACGAGCGCCTGGCCGATGGGCAGCAGCGTGGCGGGGGCGGTGACGGCGAAGGGGCAGCCGACGATGCGGGC
>CAJPTB010000008.1 GCA_905373325.1 uncultured Ancrocorticia sp. | reverse complement strand
CGCGTCGTCCTCCTCCGCCCCGCGAAAGTCGGCCTCGCCCGTCGCCCCGACGGACTGGCTCGCCGAGGGGTCGCAATCCGACGGCTTCCCCACGGACGCCGGCCACGCCTTCCCGAGCTCGTCAAGGGTCGGATCGCACCCGGGGTATGAGAGGGTAGTCGTTCAGTACACGGGCGGCGCGGCAGATTTGACGTGGAAGACGACGTGGACGAGCGACCCCATCGACGAGAAAGGCGAGCGAATCAACGTCAAGGGCGACGTTTTCTTGCAGATCGACGTCGCGGGCGTTCGCGAGCCAAGCGACGTCGCCACCCTTCCGCCGACCCTCCACCCCGGATCGCTCGCCGGGCTTTCGACCGTCAAGGGCGTCTCCGTCCAGTATCCCTTCGAGGGGCAGCACATGGTCCTCATCGGCCTGTCCGCCAAGGGCTCCTATCGGATCCAGGTGCTCAAGGACCCGTCGCGGCTCGTCATCGACGTGAAGAAAGGCTGAGCCTTTCTTTCAAGCCCTTCAAGCCCTTCAAGCTCTTCAAGCCGAGCCTTCCTCTCCGTTCGCCTTTCCGCCGCGCTTGCCTCCTCCGCCGCTCGGCTTGCCTCCGCGCGCGGCGCCGCTGGCGTTCCGCGATCTCTGCGTGGCGCGCGAGCACGCCCTTTTCGTAGGGGTCGCCGTCGATCGCCCGGTCCCATCGGCGTTCGCGGGGCCCGTCGCCGGCGGCGATGTCGGCGGCGCGAATGGCCTTCAGCTCGTCCGTGACGGCCGCCATGACCTTCTCCGTCGCCTCTGTCAGAAGCTCGTGCGTGACGTCGCGTCCGCGGTATGCCGAAAGATCGACGGGCTCGCCGACGCGCACGTCGCACGTCGTGCGCCGACGCCCGAATTTTCGCCAGGAGACTTTGCCCGTCCACGGGTCGATGAGGCCCTCGTTTCCCCAATGGGCGACGGGGACCACGGCGACGTCGGGGTTCGCCAAGGCCAGTCGCGCCACACCGGTTCGCGCCTTCATCGGCCAGCCCGACGGGTCGCGGGTGAACGTCGACTCTGGGAAGATGACGACGCTCTTGCCCTCCGCCAGGGCCCGAGCCATTGCTCCCATGGAAGAGGCCGGGCTGCCGCCGTCTTTCGGCGCGGAGGCGGCGTCGGAGCGATAGATGGGAATCTGTCCGGTTTTGCGCATGATCCATCCCAGAACCGGAACCGTGAACAGGTCTGCTCTGGCGGCGATTCGCGGGGTCCGCCCCGAACGGTAGACGACGATCGCCATCGTGAGCCAGTCAAGGTGACACGTGTGGTTGGCGGCCACCAAGAGCGGGCCCGAGGGCGGAATCCGCTCGGCGCCCGCGATCCTCGTTTTCTGGAGCGCGCCGGCCAGGGCGAGCGCCGGCCGCGCGAGCAGCCGTGTCAGCAGAGGCATCGCCTCCGCCATCAGCCCTCCTTCACGACGTTGGCGCCGAGCGCTCTCAGCTTTTGCATGAAATGCTCGTAGCCGCGATCGATGATGTCGATTCCCGAGACGACCGACTCGCCTTCGGCGGCGAGTGCGGCGATGAGGTGGGAAAAGCCGCCGCGCAGATCGGGAACGTCGATGTCGGCGGCCCGCAGCTTCGTCGGCCCCTGAATGACCGCCGAATGGTAGAAGTTGCGCTGCCCGAATCGGCACGGCAGCCCTCCGAGGCACTCTCTGTACGTCTGGATGGAGGCGCCCATTTCGTTGAGCGCCTCCGTGAAGCCGAAGCGCTCCTCGTACACGGTTTCGTGGACGATGGAAATGCCCGTGGCCTGCGTCAGGGCGACGACGAGGGGCTGCTGCCAATCGGTCATGAATCCCGGATGCACGTCGGTCTGAAGCGCCATAGAGCGCAATTCGCCGCCGGGATGCCAGAATCGGATGCCCTCGTCTTGCACGTCGAACTCTCCGCCGACCTTGCGGAAGACGTTGAGGAAGCTCGTCATCGACTGCTGCTCGGCCCCTCTGACGAAAACGTCGCCCCCGGTGGCCAGCGCGGCGCACGCCCACGAGCCCGCCTCGATCCGGTCGGGAAGCGCGGTGTGCGAGTATCCGCGCAGTTTGTCGACCCCCTCGATGCGAATCGTGCGGTCCGTGTCCACGGAGATGATCGCGCCCATCTTCTGCAAGATGGCGATGAGGTCCATGATCTCCGGCTCGACGGCGGCATTCGTCAGCTCGGTGATGCCTTGGGCCATGACCGCCGTCAGAAGGGTCTGCTCCGTGGCCCCGACGGAGGGGTACGGCAGGTGCACAGGCTTGGCCTTGAGCGGTTTTTCCGCTATGAGGTGCATGCCCGCAGCCTCCTGGATCCTGCGGGCTCCGAAATCCTCGAGCACTCTGAGGTGGAAGTTCACGGGCCGGGATCCGATGTGGCAGCCGCCGAGGTCGGGAATGAACGCCTCTCCGAGGTTGTGCAGCAAAGGCCCGGCGAAAAGGATGGGAATGCGCGAAGAGCCCGCGAGCGTGTCCATCTCCACCGGGTCCTCGGGCAGGTTGATCGAGCCGGGGGTTATTCCCAGGACGCCGGCCTCTTGGTCGTAGTCGACGGTCGCCCCGTGCATGCGCAGCAGATCCGAGACGACGTCGACGTCGCGAATCAAAGGCACGTTGCGGAGCTTGGACTGCTCCGCAGAGAGCAAGGCGGCCACCATCGCCTTCGGGACCAGGTTCTTCGCTCCGCGCACGGTGACCTCACCGCGAAGTGGCGTGCCTCCCAGCACGCGAATCTTGCTGACCATATGCGTCCTCCAATGTCGACGGCCGCCGATAAAGTGTGCGTGTACTGGATCGGCTCGCAATCCGCGCATTCAAGAATAGCCGCTTATGGGCGCGAGGTGGATTCGCCGAGTGTGAATCCGCCCGCATGCTTGTGCGCCGCAAGGGCCTGCGCCGTTCGCGAAGCTCTCGCCGACGGCTCAGCCTGCCGCGACGGCGTCAGGCGATCGGGACGTCCCGGCCCACCGGCCGCGCCGAGACCACTGCGGCCTCCGGCAGGTGCTTCTTGGGCAGCGTCTTCGGCTTGAAGGAGGGCCGAGAAGCCTCGTAGGCCTCAATGGCCCCTTCGTTCTGGAGGGTGATTCCGACGTCGTCGAGCCCCTCCATGAGCCGCCACCGCGTGTAGTCGTCGAGGTCGAAGCGGCAGGCGAAGCCCTCGGCGTGGATCGTTCGGCTCTCGAGGTCCACCGTGATCTCCGCACCCGGGTTGACCTCGAGGATCTTCCACAGCTGCTCGACGTCCTCTTGCGCCACCACGCCGGCAACGAGCCCCTGCTTGCCCGCGTTGCCGCGGAAGATGTCGGCGAACTTCGGGGCGAAGACGGCGCGGAAACCGTAGTCCTTGAGCGCCCACACCGCGTGCTCGCGCGAGGAACCGGTGCCGAAGTCGGGCCCTGCCACCAGCACCGAGCCCCGGCGGTACTCCTCCTTGTTGAGGACGAAGGAGGGGTCTTTGCGCCACGAGGCGAAGAGGGCGTCCTCGAATCCCGTGCGGGTGATCCGCTTGAGGTAGACGGCGGGAATGATCTGGTCCGTGTCGACGGCGCTGCGCCGGAGCGGGACGCCGATCCCGGTGTGCTGCGTGAACTTTTCCATCGTGTTCCTTTCTTAGCCGCCGAGGCGTCTGGCTCGGCGGAGCCGTTCAACCCGGTTGAAGGCCCTAAACTTCCCGTTTCAGCCGAGGTCCGACGGCGTGGCGAGCTTTCCCTTGACCGCCGTCGCCGCCGCGACGAGGGGCGATACGAGGTGGGTCCGCCCTCCCGGTCCCTGCCGCCCCTGGAAGTTCCTGTTCGACGTCGAAGCGCACCGCTCCCCCGGGCTCAGCTGGTCGGGGTTCATGCCCAGGCACATCGAGCATCCGGCGTTGCGCCACTCGGCTCCGAAGTCGAGGAAGACTTTGTCGAGCCCCTCGGCCTCGGCTTGGAGGCGGACCCGCGCCGACCCCGGAACCACCATCACGCGGGTTTTGGGCGCCTTCTTGCGGCCCTCGACCACCTTTGCGGCCGCCCGCAGATCCTCGATGCGCCCGTTCGTGCACGAGCCGATGAACACGGCGTCGATGTCGATCTCCCGCATCGGCGTTCCCGGGGTCAGACCCATGTATTCGATTGCGCCTTCGGCGGCTTTGCGCTGTGTCTCGTCGGCGATGTCGGCAGGCTCAGGCACCTTTCCGGAGATCCCTATTCCCTGGCCCGGGTTGGTCCCCCAGGTGACGAAGGGCTCTAGCTCGTTGGCGTCGAGCTCCACGACGGTGTCGAATTCGGCGTCGTCGTCGGTGGCCAAGGTGCGCCAGTAGGCAACGGCTTCGTCCCAGTTCTCCGGCGCGTTCGGCCTGCCCTTGACGTAGGCGAACGTCGTCTCGTCGGGGGCGACCATTCCGGCGCGCGCGCCGGCTTCGATCGACATGTTGCAGATCGTCATCCGGGCCTCCATCGACAGGGAGCGGATGGCCTCTCCGCGATACTCGATGACGTGGCCCTGGGCGCCGTTCGTCCCGATCTTCGCGATGATCGCCAGGATGATGTCCTTGGCGGTGGTTCCGGGCTTGAGCCTGCCGTCGACGTTGATGGCCATCGTTTTGAACGGCGCGAGCGGGAGGGTCTGCGTCGCCAGCACGTGTTCGACCTCCGACGTGCCGATTCCCAGGGCGAGCGAGCCGAAGGCGCCGTGAGTGGACGTGTGGGAGTCGCCGCACACGATGGTCATACCCGGCTGCGTCAGCCCGAGTTGGGGGCCGACGACGTGGACGATCCCCTGGTCGGCGTTGCCGAGCGAATAGATGGGAACGCCGAATTCCTCACAGTTCCGCCGCAGAGCGTCGATCTGGGCGCGGGAAGTGAGGTCTGCGATGGGCAGGTCGATGTCCAGCGTCGGCGTATTGTGGTCCTCCGTCGCCACCGTCAGATCCGGTCGGCGCACGGGGCGCCCGGCCAGGCGAAGCCCCTCGAAGGCCTGTGGGCTAGTCACTTCGTGAACGAGCTGCAGATCGATGAAAAGAAGGTCGGGGGCGCCGTTCTCTCCGCGCTTGACAACGTGGTCGGCCCAAACCTTCTCGGCGAGCGTCGCACCCATTGTGTCCTCCTTTGTCATATTCGGTTGAAAGAGTCAAGAAAAGGATCCCGCAGTGCAGGGATTTTTGTCCTTGCATCTCAAAGCGTGAGATGCAAGTATCAATACATGGACACTGTACCCGAGGACGACGCCGATGGACGCAGCAGCGACACGCTACGAGACGACAGCTCCGGCGTCGGAGTTCTCGACAAAGCGGCTTCCGTTTTCAGCGCCCTTGAATCCGGGCCGCAAACGCTAGCGCAACTGGTGTCCGCAACGCATTTGGCGCGGCCGACCGTCCACCGCCTCGCCGTCGCACTCGAACACCACCGCTTGGTTGCCCGCGACATGCAGGGGCGTTTCATCCTCGGCCCACGGCTCGGCGAGTTGGCCTCGGCAGCTGGCGAAGACCGCCTCCTCGCCTCCGCCAGCCCGGTGCTCATCGCCCTGCGCGACCACACGGGGGAATCCGCCCAGCTTTTCCGCCGCCAGGGAGATCAGCGGGTGTGCGTGGCCGCCGCCGAGCGAACGGTCGGGCTGCGCGATTCGATTCCCATCGGCGCGACCCTGTCGATGAAGGCCGGGTCGGCCGCCCAGGTGCTTTTGGCGTGGGAGGAGCCCGATCGGCTCCACCGGGGTCTGCACGGGGCCAATTTCACCGCCACGAACCTGTCCGCCGTACGCAGGCGCGGGTGGGCGCAGTCGGTCTCCGAACGCGAGATCGGGGTGGCTTCCATATCGGCCCCCGTGCGCGGGCCGTCCGGCCGCGTCATCGCCGCGGTCTCGATCTCCGGCCCCGTCGAGCGCATGGGGCACCAGCCCGGACGCCAGCACGCAACGGCGGTCGTGACGGCGGCCCGGCGCCTGACCGACGTCCTCCAGGCGACCGAGGGCCTCGGCGCTGATCTGTGAGGGCGCGGAAATCCGACGGCGCGTGACAAAGCAAAACCCGGGAAGCGAAAGCCCGGCCAATGAAAACTTGAGGAGCAAAGCGCAAAGCCTCGCTCCCCAAGCTTTCGAGGAATTAGCGTGTATCTAACTTGTCACGCGCCTGCTTCTACAGAAAAGACGAGACCGTCAGCCATCACCAATTGCATTTGTGCTTCCAGATGGGCAGCCACCACCAATCTGGATTTGAAGGTCTCGCAGCCTCCAAATCCCAATGGAAACCCGCTCCAAAAACAGCATATCCGTAGCGGACATGACACGAGTACTGTTGGACGAGTGTTTCAGCAGGATTGGGGCCGACAAGGCGATCCTTCCATTCCTCCCAGCCGGCATATCGAATGATTCGATTACCAAGGACAGGGTTGTTTGGCATATTAGGACCCGTATTACCAAGATACACAGACCATCCCCACGGTGACAGCTCACCCGAATACACATTCTGTCCCTGCCATTGGCCCTTCCGGTTTACTTCGAGGGTTTTGAACAGATCGATGCCCCACCAAGGATCGGCGACGATGGGATAGGCGTACTGGCTGCCGTGATCGACAACTTGTGTAACGGTATTTCCTTTAACTTCGTAATGGGTCGGAACGCTCTTGCCCTTGGCGTCCTTGGCCCACGCGGGGGCGATGCCGGCAACCATCTTCTCGCCCTTCGTCACTAGAACGGACGAACCGGCACGCTGGATCTTCGCCCCTTCAGGCACCTGCATTTTGTACGCATAGTGTTTGGGCGCCTTGGCGTCGTTGATGACGGTGTTGATCTGGACGCTTCCGTCCTTGCGGACGATTGGCGTTGTGGACGAGCCGTTTTTATTGTCGAACGTGGCCGTGCCGGCATGCGACGACGCCGCCTTCGACGCCGAGCTGGAGAACGGCAGGTCCACCGAGACCTTGCCGTTGCGCCCGGCGATCGTCATCTTCGAGCTCGGATCGTTGGGCACCGAAATGCCCACGCCTTGCTGCGTCGTTTTAATTGCGTCCTTGCCTGAAGCGTTCACCGGAACGTCGGCTGCCGCGTCTGTCCACTTGCGGTCGGCTCTTTCAACAGCCTGATATGCCTGCTGCGCCGTAGCACTCGACGCCGTATCCGAACCTTGATCTGGAGAATCTGCGTGGGCGACCGACGCCCCCGCAATCGCCATCGACAACGCCGACAGCGAGGCTGCAAAACGAATGAGTTTCATCATAACCTCCTATCTTCATTCGTTGCTTTAGTGTTTTTCACTGTAGTCTTAGTCACTACAGCAAGCAATGCCATATAAATTGCAGCGCTCCCCAGCGAAGGCGAATCTCAGAAACTCATGCGCAAAAATCCGTTTCCATCACACTTTTCAAGAGTTGAGAATATCGACTTTTCGGACACGTTCTGATAAAATTCTCCTTGGAAACAAAAGCGTTTCCAGCATATCGCGAGCAAAAAACCACTCACCCTGGCTTAGAGTGTCAGGGAAAACACATCTTCAGAAGAGAACGCTTCATACCCACCTTAGAATTTAATTGATATGAAAATCTCACAACTTGTGAAAGCGGCCTTCTCGTCGCCTCTCAATCTAATGACGTCGAACAATTTCGCCACCGTCCAGGACCCAAGAAAGCGCCGTCGTCAGGCAATGTCGTCAAGCAACCTCCTGGCGCCGGGCGGCCTGTTGGCCTCCCTTGTGCAATCCGATGCCGATCTCACGCAACCCGATGCCGAACTGGGCGGACGAAACCAGATACGATTACCCGCATGAGACGGACGCTCCTCGTGACGAACGACTTTCCGCCCCGCAAGGGAGGAATACAGACGTATCTCGAAGGCTTCGCCCGCGAGCTCGACCCGGATTCCCTCGTCGTCTACTGCTCTTCTCCCCCGGACGGCGGGGCGGACGAGTATGACGCCGCGCAGCCGTGGACGACGATCCGCTACCCGGGAACGGTCATGCTTCCGATCCCAAGCGTGCGCCGCGAGATGCAGAGAATCATTCGCGAACAGTCCATTGAGGCGGTTTGGTTCGGCGCATCGACGCCGCTCGGCCTTATGGCGAACGCCGCGAAGGCCGCCGGGGCCGGCAAAGTCATCTCGACCACCCACGGACACGAGGTCGGCTGGGCGAGGGTCCCTGCCGGGCGCCTGGCTCTGCGAAAGATCTTTCGCGACGCCGACGTCGTCACCTACCTGACGAAGGCGACCCTCCGTCGGCTCCGCCCGCTCATAGGGGACACCCGAATCATGCGCCTGCCGGGCGGCATCTCGCCGGAGGACTTCGCATTCTCGGCGTCGTGGCGGCAAAAACTGCGCAAACGTTACGGGATCGGCAACGATCCGACGGTCGTGTGCATTTCGCGACTGGTCGAGCGCAAAGGGCAGGACACGCTCATTCGCGTCTGGCCCCGGGTCCTCGCCGCCTGCCCGCAGGCCAAACTCGTCATAGTCGGCAAGGGCCCCTACCAGGGCGATCTGCGGAAAATGGCGCAGGAAAGCCCAGCCGCGGCGAGCATCGTCTTCACGGGCGAGGCGCCGTTCGAGGAGCTTGCCGCCCACTACAGCCTGGGCGACGTTTTCGCCATGCCGTGCAGGACCCGCGCGGCGGGCATGGACCTCGAAGGGCTCGGAATCGTTTATCTCGAGGCCTACGCCGCCGGTCTTCCCGTCGTCGCCGGGGACTCCGGCGGCGCGCCCGAGGCGGTCCTCAACGGAAAGACCGGCGTCGTCTGCTCGGGACATCGCCCGGCGGCCGTGGCCTCCGCGCTTGCGTACATGCTGGGCAACCCTTCGCGCGCCAAAGAGATGGGCCGCGCCGGGCTTGCCTGGGTCGACGAGGCGTGGCGCTGGTCGACGCTCGCCGTCCCCCTGCGGGAAGAACTGCTGTGACCGAACCGCAGAAGAAGACGCCGTGACCGAACTACTGAAAGAGCTGCTGTGATCGAATACTTCGCGCTGGCCGTCGCCGTCGGCTGCCTGGTTCCCGTTCAAAGCGCCATGAACACGCGCTTGAAAGTCTCCTACGGAACGACGATAGGGGCCTCTTTCGTCTCTTTCGTGATTGGAACGGCGTTCCTCGGCGCGATAGTCGTCAGCGAAAGCCTGAACATCGTCCCTCCCGTCAGCACCCCGTGGTGGTCTTATCTGGGCGGGGCGATGGGAATTCTTGCCCTTTTGACGATCATCACGATTTTTCCGCACGTCGGCGCCGTCGAAACGGTGGTGCTGCCCGTCGGCGGAAAGATCCTCTCGGGACTGGCCATCGACCATTTCGGCCTGTTCAACTCCCAAGTTCAGCCTATCTCTGCATATCGGCTGGCGGGGGCCGGACTGGCCGCCGCGGGAATGCTTCTCGCGGTCTACGGGCGCGGGAAATCCTCGCGGGTCGGCCCGCGCCCAAAGCTCATATGGCGGGTCATGGGAATCCTCGTGGGCGTCTACGCTGCGCTGCAAGCGGCATTCAACGGGAACCTCACGAAGATGCTGGGCTCGTCGATCGCGTCGGGCTTCGTCTCCTACGCCACGGGCACGATCCTGCTTCTGCTTCTCGTCGTCTTCAGCAATCAACTTCCGCATAAAACGACCCGCGGTCGATGGTGGATGTGGCTAGGCGGGCCTGTGGGCGCCCTCTTCGTGGTGGGCATGGCCCAGCTCGTTCCCCGCTTGGGAACAGGAGTCACCCTGCTCGTCGTCCTCATCGGCCAGCTGCTCGGATCGATGGCCATCGACCACTTCGCCCTTTTCGGCGCGCGAAAGGCGCATGTCACGCTCTTCAGGCTGATAGGCGTAGCCGTTCTGGCCGGCGGAATGTACGTGTACTACACCTTCTGACGCGCCCATAGGCCTCGGGCGGCCGCAGGCCAAGATTGGTCAACGCTGCGCATGCCCCGAGGACGGCCGCTCGGAGCTTGTCTGGCGGAGCGGACAAGGCAACGACGGCCCGGAGCCCTGTTGACAGCCCGCAGGCGTAAATCTAGCCTGGCCCCATGGCTCTTCTCCGTCTCGTGAACTGTTCGAATCCGCTGCCGGATTGGGCTCGGCCGAAGCTGCCCGCCGCCGTCCGCGCCCTTGCAGACCGGGGCCACGAGCTGGATTGCACGGAAGTCCTCGAGCTTGACGCCGACCGGCGCTGGAGCCCTCGGCTGCGTGCACGCATGTTGACTGAGGCCTTCGCCGACGACGCCGTCGACGCCGTCTTCGACGTCTCGGGGGGCGATCTCGCGAACGAGGCGCTCCCCCACGTCGACTGGGACGCCGTGGCCGCACACCCCAAACCGTATTTCGGCTTCTCCGACAACAGCTGCATTGTCAACTCGATCGTCGCCATGACGGGGCAGTCGGCCGTCCTGTGGAATCCCGCAGCTGGCGTGGAGCGGGGGTTCGACGCGGTCGACGCCGCATTGGCAGGCCGCATCCTCCGCCCGGCGCTCACCGGCGTGGAAGGTCTGGCGCAGACGCGATGGGCCGGGGGCAACCTTCGCTGCTTCCTCAAGCTGGCGGGAACGCCATACTGGCCGGATTTGAAAGGAAAGGCCTTGGTCGTCGAGTCGCTCGGCGGAAGCCTGCTTTCGCTTGCGACAAGCCTCGCTCAACACAGGCAGATCGGATCCTTTGACGCGATTGCGGGAATCGTGGTGGGCCAGTTGACGGAGATCGACGAGGCGGGCGAGCGCGCCGCCGCACTCGAACTGGTCAGAGAATATGCGGGCGGCCTGCCCATCGCCGAGGCGCCCGGGCTCGGGCACTCGCCAGACAGCGAGCCGGCGACGTTCTCTTAAGGGAAGGCTGCAGTTTGCCAAGAAAGACGCGACGTTTCTTTCGCGAACCGGCCTCTCGGGCAACGGACCGCGACATAGCGAACTCGTTCAGAGGGAAGTGAATTGTACCCCCAGCGGGATTTGAACCCGCGTTACCGCCGTGAGAGGGCGGCGTCCTAGGCCACTAGACGATAGGGGCAATGCCGTTGAGCAGGCGTGAACGAATCGCGCATACTCGTACCCCCAGCGGGATTTGAACCCGCGTTACCGCCGTGAGAGGGCGGCGTCCTAGGCCACTAGACGATAGGGGCGCAGAGAAAAAGGTCGTCGGAGACCACTCCTCCGCTGGGGTACCAGGACTCGAACCTAGAACGGATGAACCAGAATCACCTGTGTTGCCAATTACACCATACCCCAGTGCAATCACCAGCTTTCGCTGGCGACAGATAAAAAGGCTACCGGATTGAGCGCCGTTGGGCAAAACGACGACGCGTGCATCCCGTCACTGAACGCGGAGCGTCGGGACGGCACAGAGAACGACGTCGGCGCAAAGTCGGCGCGCTCGCCCGACGCCGGAGATTTCGGCGGCTCGCGGAAGGCGCCAGGCTCCGACTGGCCCCTCAGGAAACACGAGGCCGATTGAGCCAAAGAATCGATCCTGGCGTCCAACCGGTCATCATAGTCAAGGGCCTGTTTTGCGGATCGCCGCCCCAAGAGTCCCCCTCCGCCGCATTCTCCCTGTCCCGCACCGTCTCGGAGCCCTTCAAGGCCGCAAAGTCCCCGGGAGCCGTCGAACCGTCCAAAGCGGGGCGTCCCTCCAAGGCCGCGGAATCCCCAATATTTGAGGGCCCCTCGACGCTCAGAACGTCCTCGAGGGCAAGGGGCGCGAAGGAGGATCTGAGCGCGCCCGCCACGGAGACGTAGACGCCGTCGATCTCCCGCCTCGCGGCCTGCCAATCGACCGTGTACATTTGCCCCTCCGCGTCGCCCTGCCACCCTGCCTTCACATCCGGGGTCAACCGCGCGGGAAACCGCGCTACGATCCGCATCCAGTCTTCGGGCGCGTGAATCGAAGCGATCCGGGAACCGTCGCAGTCTCCGGCGTCGTCCCCGAACCACTGCTCCGTGCACGTGCGCCCGTCGACGACGCTGTCCTCCCACCTCTCCTGGTCGAATCGACTTGCGGAAAGGTCTCGGTAGCTGTGAAGGACCGGCCACTCCATCTCGGAGGAGGGAAACCACTCGGCCCCGCAGATCGTCGGCGCCCGCGAAGCCCATTCTGCGGCGGCGCTCGTTGCCGCAAGACCCGCAGAGCCTGCAGAGGCTTCTCCGGGGCTTTCGACGCGGACGGTCGAGGAGGCCGGAACCTGCTCATGCCAGGTGTAGGCGGCAGGGTCGAAGCCTTCGCTCCACCATTCGAGGCCCGGCAGGCGGATCAAACGCTCGGCGATCCGGTCGAGCTGAGTGCGCAGGCCTTCGCCGCACAGGTCGTCGATCGGGATCTCTTCTTCGCACAAGCCGAAGGCGTAGCCGACCGTCGCGTCAGACAAAGCCATTTCGACGATTCGCGGGAGCTCTATTTCGTCGGCCGCCTCGAGCGCACGCTCACACCAGGCGACGACGCCCGCGACGTAGCGTTCAACGAGCTCTCGCCGGTCGGCTGCGGGACAGCCGCGGCCTTCGGGAGAGCTGCCGAGGTTGGGACGGCCTTCCAAAGGGCCGCTGCCTTCCGGAGGGCCGCTGCCTTCGTGAAGCTCCCCGCCGTCATGTTTGTCGCCGTCGCATTTGTCGCCGCTGGCCACAGCCATGCTGCGGGGAACGACGTTTCCTTTCGTGCAAGCAATAATCCATGGGCTCGGCGCAGCCGCGCCGTGGGGAACGACGTCGCCGAGCAGCTTCAAATCGTCGGAGGCGGGGCCCCGCGTTCCGGCGCGCAACTTCAAAAACCGCGGCAGTTTGCGTCGAAACAGGCGGCTTTTCGGCTCTTGAAAAACGAGGCGCATTTGCGAGGGCAATTCCTCGAAATGCACGGGCGAAACCGCGGGAAGGCCCTGCGCCCACTCCGCGCGGCCCCCGTCCGAAAAATTGGCTTCGTTCTGCATCGCGGACGCAAGCTCACGGACCAAGACGCGCTGCATGATGCCGCGGCGAACCGTGTACTTGCTGGTGCGGGAAGACTGAGAATCTTCGGGCGGCTTGCGAAACCACTCCCGCGGCCCGCGAATCCAGAAAATGCGCCGTCCCAGTCTCATAAAGCCAGACTACAGGCGCACGCCCGGCGCGGCCAGAGAAACTCTTGCCGAAGCCGCCCCTCGGGCCCCGGTCACTCGCCTATCGTGTGCGGCTCGATATCCCCACCGAAGCCCCGCGCGCGACTCGGCGACACTACCGCTGGCCGTCTCTGAGGTCAGAGCGAGCTTTCCGCAAACGCAGCCTACAGGCGTGCCAGAAGCCGCTCGATTCTCGCGAGCGCCTCGTCCTTCCCGAGGATCGCCATGGAGTCGACCACCGGAATCGAGACGTTTGTGCCGGTCATGGCGACGAAAAGCGGCCCGAAGGCCAGCCGCGGCTTGATGCCCAGACCCTCGACGAGTTTGGCGTCGAGGGCTTCTTTGAGCTCTTCAGGCTTAAACGACTCCATCGAGCGCACCGCCTCGGCCGCCCCCGCGAGGGCAGCAGGCGCCGAGTCCTTGAGTTTGGCGACGGCCTTCTCGTTGTATACGACGTCCTCGGCGCCGACGAAGAGGAACCGCAGCAGGTCCGGCGCCTCGCCGAGAAGCTGCATTCGAGTCTGCGCCAGGGGCGCGGCGGCGTCGAGAATCCTGCGTTCGGCGTCGGTCAGCCCCTCGTACTTGTCGGAGCTCACAATTCCCTCCCGTGCGAGGAACGGGACCAGGCGCGAGGCGTAATCGGCGACGTCGAGCCGGCGAATGTGTTCGGCGTTGATGGCCGTGCACTTCTTCTCGTCGAACCTGGCAGGATTGGGGTTGACGGCGTCTATCTCGAAGGCGGTGACCATCTCGTCCTTCGTGAACACGTCGTTGTCCGGGCTGATGGCCCACCCCAGCAGGGCGAGGTAGTTGAGCAGTCCCTCAGGGATCACGCCGCGCTCGCGGTGAAGCAGAAGGTTGGATTGCGGATCGCGCTTGGAGAGCTTCTTGTTCCCCTCCCCCATGACGTAGGGCAGGTGGCCGAACCTCGGAGTGAACTTCGCGACGCCGAGCTCCTCGAGCGCGCGATAGAGGACGATCTGACGCGGCGTGGAGGAAAGGAGGTCCTCTCCGCGCAGCACGTCGGTGATCTCCATCATGGCGTCATCGACCGGATTCGTCAGCGTGTAGAGAGGGTCGCCGTTCGCGCGGACGATGACGTAGTCGGGAACCGATCCGGCCTTGAAGACAATCTCTCCGCGCACGAGGTCGGTGAACGAGACGTCGGCGTCGGGCATGCGCATGCGAATGACCGGTTTGCGGCCCTGCGCCCTGTACGCTGCTTTCTGTTCCTCGGTCAGGCCGCGGTCGAAGCCGTCGTAGCCGAGTTTCGGATCGCGCCCGGCGGCTCGGTGGCGCTCTTCGATCTCCTCCGGCGTCGAAAAGGACTCGTACGCGTACCCGCCGGCCAGAAGCTTCGCGGCGACGTCGCGATAGATCTCTCCGCGTTCCGATTGGCGGTACGGTCCGTGGGGCCCGCCGACGCCGACGCCCTCGTCCCATTCGAGCCCCATCCACGTCAGCGAATCGACGATCGCGTCGAAGGAATCCTCGGAGTCGCGGGCGGCGTCGGTGTCTTCAATTCGGAAGACGAAAGTGCCGCCCACGTGGCGCGCATAGGCGTAGTTGAAAAGGCACGTGCGCACCATTCCCACGTGGGGCGCGCCGGTCGGCGAAGGACAGAAGCGAACGCGGATGTCTGAGCCCGCAGCAGTTGTGATAGCCATGATGCAACAAGGGTAACGCCCGCAAGCTCGCCGAGGCTCGGCGGAAGCGCAGTGCGCCGAGTGAGCTAGGGCACCGACAGACCGGCGCGCAGCCGGACGGCGCTGCCTTCGACGTCGGCGGCGCATCGCGCAGCCAGGCGGCGCAAGGCGCGTCGGTGCGGAGCGAATGCCCGCTCGGCCGCGCGGCGCTTTGCTTGCGTTGTTGCGCAGCCTGAACGTCGGGCGGCCGAAGTCGCTTGCATATGACGTGACGTCACATGATGAGATAGGGGCATGAAAGTTTCCGAGGTCGCCTACCTTGCCGGCACGACGGTGCGCGCCGTTCGCTGGTACCACGCCGTGGGCCTGCTTCCGATTCCCGAGGGAAGGCCCCGAGACTACGGCTTCGACGATCTTGCCCGCCTCGTGCGAATCAGGTGGCTGGCCGAATCCGGGATGAGCCTCGCTTCCATCGGCCACCTGCTCGACGGCTCGTCAAAAGGGGCGGCAGAAGACTTCGACTCCGCCCTGGAGCGAATCGATGCGGAGATCCAAAAGCTCGCCTCTCAGCGCAACAGGATCGAGGGCTTGCGCGAGCTGGCCAAAAGCGACGCGACGATCTCTCCCCTGCCGGCTTCCCTCGACTCTCTTTACACGACTGTCCGTTCCCGCCTGACGAATCCCCGTCACATCGAGCTCCTCGAGCGCGACCGCGTCATCGCCTCGATCATCGGGGCGTGGGACAAGCTTCCCGACGTCGCGCTGTACTCGGCGACCGAAGCCGACATCGACGCCATGGTCGAGGAGCT
>CAJPTB010000007.1 GCA_905373325.1 uncultured Ancrocorticia sp. | reverse complement strand
CAGGATTCAACGCGTCCAAAACGCGGCCCCCCCCTTTCCGACCCACAGCAAAAGTTAGGCCCCTGATCTGTATCGACGATCGGGACCCCTCCGCCTTCTAGGATCCTTCCGCCTTCTAACAAGAGTCACATTCCTCCAATCTGTTCGGGGATCGTTCAAGATGCTTTACCGAGGATCAATGCGCCGTTTGCCGCTCCACACTGCCCGTCGAGATCCAATGCGAGTGCGGGTGATCCAACGTCGAGTTGCCCCAGTCTATTTGAATCGCTTGCGGATCGTTCACGATAGCAGCCACCTTGTATGTGATAGTGCCGCCCGGCCGAAGATCTGAGGTTGGGTCTTGCGCGCCGATGTCCGAGTCAGTGTAGGTGGTAGCTTCAACGCCGCCACTTGTGATCCATTCACCGAAGGAGGCGGTATCCACGGTCTTGCCGGTGCCATTTCGGACAATAATCGTGATGAGAACGGGGCTGCCGTTGACATCGGAATCAAGGCTTCCCTCGGGCAATGACTCGATTTTCTGGACGGTGACGTCGAGCCCGTCGGAGTAGCGGTGCGTTTCACCTATTTTATGAGCGTTTTCGGCTTCCTGGGTGGCCACGACGTCACCGTCCGAGGCCGACGTCGGAGGAGTGCTCTCGCTGCTCCGTGTCGTGCCGCATGCGCTCATGAAGGTGAGTGCCGCCAATGCCGCTATTAGTTTCGCAAGGTTCCGCATGCGTGGATTGTACTCCGTGTGCAGGGAATCGGTTTCGCCTCAATCTCAACGCACCTTCTGGCGCTCAGGCACCAGCGCTCTCCGACATTACAAGGGGCACGGGATGCTCGACCTGAAAGAGTCTTAATGCACCTTCTGGCGCTCAGTGCCTTCCGACCGTGCACGGGATGATCGTACAAGAGGGCAACGACAAGTCTTAATGCACCTTCTGGTGCTCAGTGCTTTCCGACCGGACCTGTTCGTCGTCGCCGACACGTATTTTGCCGTGTCTCAATGCACCTTCTGGTGCTCAGTGCTTTCCGACTGTATGCCCTGTTGGAGCCGTATTTCAAGCAGCTTCGCGTCTCAATGCACCTTCTGGTGCTCAGTGCTTTCCGACGGGAACATTATTGTCTACGATGACGGGACAATATTGTTTGTCTCAATGCACCTTCTGGTGCTCAGTGCTTTCCGACGGGGAGGCCCCCAAACCACACCAAGCCACACCGCCGGTGTCTCAATGCACCTTCTGGTGCTCAGTGCTTTCCGACATTCGGCTATGAGGGCGATTGGGCGACTCTCGAGGAGTCTCAATGCACCTTCTGGTGCTCAGTGCTTTCCGACGCTGGGGTGACCCGGCAGACGATCTACAGGTGGATCGGGTCTCAATGCACCTTCTGGTGCTCAGTGCTTTCCGACTCTACTAGAGCCGTACTTTAAGCAGCTTCGCCGCTAGTCTCAATGCACCTTCTGGTGCTCAGTGCTTTCCGACATGATTGGGTCCATGTGAGTGTGACGGGCTGGCCGCGTCTCAATGCACCTTCTGGTGCTCAGTGCTTTCCGACGCTGGGGTGACCCGGCAGACGATCTACAGGTGGATCGGGTCTCAATGCACCTTCTGGTGCTCAGTGCTTTCCGACCGGTCGTGGAGGATCGGGTACCATCCTCGCTCTTGTCTCAATGCACCTTCTGGTGCTCAGTGCTTTCCGACGCGACGAACAAGCTTCGTGAGGCCATCTCGACCAAGTCTCAATGCACCTTCTGGTGCTCAGTGCTTTCCGACCGGGGACGATTGGCTAGACAACATGTCCCGTATCCTGTCTCAATGCACCTTCTGGTGCTCAGTGCTTTCCGACTGAGTGCAAGACACTCGAAGACGTTATTAAGCTCACGTCTCAATGCACCTTCTGGTGCTCAGTGCTTTCCGACTCTTTGTCTGAGGAGATGTGGGAGTTTTTCGCTTCCGGTCTCAATGCACCTTCTGGTGCTCAGTGCTTTCCGACTCCTCCAGCGCCAAGACGGGTCGGTCGCCTACATTCAGGTCTCAATGCACCTTCTGGTGCTCAGTGCTTTCCGACGAGGCGAAGCCTGTTATCAGCGCTCAGCCGACCATGTCTCAATGCACCTTCTGGTGCTCAGTGCTTTCCGACTGGAAAGGTTGAGTGCCGCAATTTCGGCGTTTAAACCGTCTCAATGCACCTTCTGGTGCTCAGTGCTTTCCGACGCGGGTTCTCGCTGAGGATTGTCTCGCCGGCCAATTCGGTCTCAATGCACCTTCTGGTGCTCAGTGCTTTCCGACACTGGCGCAACCGCTCAACTTCAAGGGTCCATTGTTTTCATGTCTCAATGCACCTTCTGGTGCTCAGTGCTTTCCGACTCCGCCCCCAGAAAACCGCGCCACAACGCCGTTTACCGGAACGAAATCGCCGCCGACCTGGAAAGCACCACATCGAATCGGCTCGCACCTGTCCAATTAAACCACACAACCGCGAAAAACCGCCACAAAACGACCCAGCGCCGCCGACGGCCCCTACCCACCAGTACGCCACCGACTTCCAACGAACCCAAGCCAAAAAACCGACCCCTCACGACTACGTCACGGTAAACACCACGACCAAGGCCACCGTTGATTGTCCCTGCGGAGACACGGCGGATCGCTTCCCGCCGACCGCCTTACTCGGGCCGACCGCCGTATCTCGCTGACCTCCCCGTCCCGGTCGGCCGCTGCATCCCGTTGACCGCCGCGCTCCGACCGTCCGCCGTTTTCATGTCAACCGTCGGCCGCCCTTGGCGCAGCCACGGTGGACCGGGTAGAACATAGGCCGGCATACCGGGTAGAACAGAAGCATGCCGAGCACAGTGTTCATCCAGTTCGACTCCCCGGGGGCAGTCCATGCCACGCCGCGTCGGCTGCACGCCGCCGTCGGGCACATCTTCGACCTTCCGCCCGGGATTTCCGCCGAGCGCGCCCGCCGCATTCCCTCCCTCGCCGCGCGGCCTGCGCACGACGTCGGCGGTCCAAAGCCGTATTCGCTCGGCGACATGACGCAGGCGCCGGGAAGATTCGGCGTCGAACTGCGTTTGCTGGACGACAGGCTGCTCGACCCGCTCGACGCCTGGCTCGCCTGGGGCGGCGTGCTCTACGTAGGAAACGGAGGCGAGTCGACGGCCGCGCTTGCCGCGCTCGAAGCCCAGGTGCTGGAACGCGTCAGTTGGGAGGACATTGCCGCCGCCGACGCCGCCACAGCGTGGGACGTGCACATCCTCACGCCGGTCGTCTTCACGTCGAAGGGGCGGCACGTCCCCGAGATCACAGCGGCGTCGCTGGCCACCAGCCTTCAAAACCGCTGGTGGGCATGGGACCGTGCGACGGCGCCCGACCGCGTCGACCGGGCCGCCGTCGCCGAGGCCTTCGCCGTCGAAGACCGCACCCATATCGTCGGCATCGGCCTCGGCATGCCTTCCGGCGGCGGCCGCGGACGTCTGTCCGCGAGACGAATCGAGGCCTCCGAGGGGAGCCTCCGGATTCGCGCGCGCGACGACGCCGACGAATCCCAGGTGCGGCTGTTTTCGCGCCTCATGGCTCTGGCGCGATTCACCAACGTCGGCTCTCACACCGGGTTCGGCATGGGTGTGCTCAGGGTCGAGCCGACGGCGTGACGCTTTGCCGTTTTCGCCCGCTATTGCGGCGAAAGCCCTTGACCGCCGAGCATTCCCCTCCCGGCGCTGCTTGCGCCCACAAAGCGCCGCTTCACCCGCCGGATCGCCGCGAGCGTCTGCCCGGCGCCGACGCGTTTCCGCCGTGGTATCACGAGCGGCTGTCCGAGCGCCGCGAGCCTCGTCGCGAACGCCTTTCTGATCTCCGCGCACCTTTTCGCGAACGCCTGTCCGAGCGCCGCGAGCGTCTGCCCAGCCGCCGCACCGCAAGCAACCCGAAAACGATCGAGCCGAACATGCCCGCGATGAAAATCGGCCACCACGGCCAGAAGGCCCGCGTCGCGGGATAGTTGTCCAAATCCCAGTTGATCCATAGTTCGAGCACCGCCGTCATCGGCATTCCAATGAATGCGAGGCACCCCACCGCCCATTCCATGACGCGCGCCGAGCGCTGCTGCTCCCGCTCGATCTCCTGGTTCTGCTTCTCGATCTGACGTTCCTGGCGGTCCAGCAGGGTTTGGACACTGTCGCGCAGCATCCGGGACTGCTCCACCACGCGATCGACGGCGCTGTCAAGACGCCCGGCTTTCTGCGCCCATTCGAGCACTTTGTCCGTCTGAGTCCCGTATCCGACGTCGACGTTCGTCCACCATTCGGCGGCGAGGAAGGCGACCGCGTCACTGTCGAGCGCAAGGGCCTTTGCGATGAGACGTTCGAGCGCCTCCTCGGTTTCCGCCGAGTTTCGCGGTATTTCGCCTCCCGAGCCAGGGGCGACGCCAACCGACGCCACGCGATAAGCGCTTCCTTCTGCCACATTTCCCCGGTCAGCAAAGAGTCCGTTGGTCGTCTCCTCCAGCTCTGCCGCGAGCGCCGCGAGCTTTTCGGAGAATGTCCGCACCCTGATGCGGTTGAAAAGCGTCAGAAGATAGACGTCCACGTGCCGCGTGCACATTCGCTGAAGCGCATAAAGCGAGAAATCATCCTCGCGCCGCTGCAGGTAGGCCGCCCCGTGTCGGTACACGCTGACCGCCCAGCTTCTCGAAAGCCTGTGCAGCGCGCGCTTGGCCTCATCCCAGATTTCTTCCCCAAGCTCGAAGCCTTCCGGCGAGGGCAGATACCCCCATTTCCAGCCCGACGCCGCAACCGCAGCCCGGCCGAGCGACACGTCGCTCGGCATCGCGCCACAGACAGCCTTCCTTGACGTCCCCTTTCCAGACGGGGCCCTCAGCACGGCTCCTCCGCAAATTGCCGCTCTTTGCGACATCCCTTCAGGTGCCGTCTCTCCGGATGCCGTCCGTCCAGGCGCTGTCCCTCCAGGCAAGCTCCGTCCGGATGCCGCCGACGTTTCACCGCGCGACGCACGTGCCTCTTCGGCCTCTTGCCGGATTTCCTCGAGAACCTCTTCAGCGACCGGCACCCACAAGCCGTGCTGCAGTTCCTCGAGATCCTCGAGGAACAGGGCCTCCGCATCGCCCGCGTTCCCGACCGCGCCCGCGTCGCTCACATCGCCGGCTGTGCCCGGAACACCAGCACCGTCCTCACCGCCGGCATTGCCGACCGTGCCCGTCACGCTCGCATCGAAGCCAGCGCGGACACCGTGGTCCCCACCCGCAGCGCTCGCGCCGCGGTCAACACGGGGATCACGGGCACCGCCCCTATCGCCGGCATGTCGGTCGTCACTCGCACTGCGGCCAGCGTTAGCATCGCAGCCGCCCTGCCCGGCGACTCCGGCCGGCCGATCAGCGGGAAAGCCCAGCGCCACAGCCGCGCCGGCGGGGTCGCCCAGCAGCTCGGAAGCCGCGGCCGGAACGGCGGGGGAAGCAGCGGGCCGTGCGGAGGCGTCCTCGTTTCCGACGTCGGAAGCGAGGATCCACGCGGCCGTTTCCGCGCGCGGCACCCACGTTATCGTGAAGATCGAGGGGACATCGGACGGGCATTCGGCGCTCGCGCCGGGAAAGACGACGCTGCCCGCTGGGCATCCGCCGTGGGTTTCAAGGATTCGGGTGAGGGTGGACGCGAATTCTGGGAACTTTTCCCGCCACCGCAATGTTCGATAGAGACTCGGATAGTCTGGCGAACAGCCTGCCGGCGTTCCAGCGTTTCCCGGCGTTCCAGCGACGCCGCTTTCCAACGTGCCCGCAGCGGCGGCGCGCTCCGAAACGTTCGCAACGGCACCGATTTGCGGCGTACCGGCAACGGCGTGGACAGCCAGAAGAAACCTGCACCCGCCTCGCTCATTTTGAACCCACAGCGCTTCGAGCGCGCCTATCCGCAGAGGTGTGCGGCTCGTTTCGTCGCAGACGTGATCAACGAGTTCCGGCAGCCGAAGCGATCGGCGCACGCCCTCCCCCAGAATCTGTTTCGCAGCCTCGGGGCGAAAGGCCATCTCTCGGCTGCGTCTATACAAATAGTTGTTCGACCCCTTGACCTTGACGGAGAAAGGCCTTGCCTCCCAGACGCCCACAGCCTCCGTTCCTTCGTTGGGCGGGTTTTCGGCACCAAAAGTCGCTTCCCAGCCAGAACGCGCAACAGCTTCGACGATCAGCACCATCCGCATCTGACTGGGATCTTTCAAGCGAGTGAAGCCGGTGCCCTGCTGCGGAGCGACGGCGTCGGACGAGTTGATGGCTTGCATCATCCACTCCTAGCTATTGACTCTCAACGGGTCTTTCCCGCGCCTACCACATCAGCGTTTAGAAGGGCTCGACAGCGCGGTGAGCTTGTTCCGGATCTTCCGTCTGGTCTTTTGATAAGTGCTTTTCCACGTGCCCAAACCTGTTTGCGAACTTTCGCCTGTGGCCTCATCCTGAGACTCCGAGACCAGATCCAGTTCCTTCAAGCGTATTTTTATGCTCTCGATCATCTTCTCGAGCAATCCTTTGTAATCGTCGAAATCAAGAGCCAACCTCCGCTCCCTCATAAGCGCTTTTACAGCGCCATCGGCCGTAAACTCACCGTGAGCAAAAGCCACTCGGTTTCTAACCAGTTGAAACAGACGCTGAAGTCCGTTGATCTCAAGACTGGTCAACTCATCAAGAGACGACAGATATTCATGCGAAGCCCGTTTTCCAAAGCGTTGCGACTGAGAACCCAGGAGGGGGCGATTCAGTATCGCATCGACTTTCTTCTCAGACACTGGAGAATGCTTAAGCATCTCTCCAACCATAACGGCAAGGCGAACTCTGGTATCCGCACCGAGAGATTGCGAACTCCATAGTTCCTTAACCACTTCGAGAACACCAAGAATCGTCTCGATATGCAGATCCTTTTCCGTGTTTTTCGCGTTATATGCCCCAAGATAGCCGTTTCGAAGGCACTCGCAGTCTTTTGAAAGGCTATGCATATCAGCGTCGCCCGCAGCTAGAACTCTCATGGCAGAAAGAAGCTCGAAGTTATCGAGACAAGAGGAGGCTGTCTCTAACAGAGCTTTCTCGGATTCGCGCCCCATCGCAAAACGATGAAGCTGGATCTCATATTGAGAAACCTTCGGCTGTTCCTGTTGGCGCTGATTCTCCTTTCGGTCAAGTCGAGACCGGCCGCCTTTGCTCTCGTTGTCAACAAAACTCACAAGAAAAAGCGGAGCAGCCTGCATAGCGCACCACGATTTGGCTGCGCGCAATGCACCAAAGACTGCTTCCTTCTGTCCCGTCGCTCCCAGTATCACAACCGCTGGCTTAACCCGCTCAAGATTCTCACGAACGATTTGCTCTACTTGGTCAAAGACCTCGTCAGCCGATCTTTCCGAAGCCGCGCCTGTCGCAGTCGACAGTGATGCAGCATGTTTCGATGCGGTTTCCTCAGTATCCGACGTATCCTCGTACATTTTCAAAGTCGGTAGTGAATTTCTTTGCCACCGATTCCACATGTTTTGAGGGACTGAGTCGCGACATTCTTTGGCAGCCACACATGACTGACAGTTTGAGGAATGCAAAATCATAAAATCTATGGGGATGCTGGGTTTGTCACGTAGTGTCGCGCGGGGAAAGGCAGTCACAATCTCACGCGACGCTTCTCGACCCAGGATCTTCTGCACAACCGTCGGAGGTCGGTTCTTATTGCCTTGGGCAAAAACAACTAAAACGCTTCCTTTGTCAGGGCGTTTCATCCACGAAGGCACGATCTCACGCAGTTCCGAGTTGAATACCGCTTGGATGTCCTCTGACGAGGGTTCACGTGCCTCGTGTGTGGCGTCCTTCCCGGCCTTATTAAGCAAAGAGATCCTGGTCCTGCCGTCCGTCTGACCAGCTAACCACTTATCGGCGCGGTATGCCTTGCTGCCCATCATTTCACAACGGCGTTCGGCATTCTTAACTGCGTCCCCCGCCTGGATCGAGTATGGAGAGCCTTCCTCAACATGCCCCTCCTTCAACCAGAAGACAGAACTAGCCTTCGGATCCTCGTCCCGAAGCAAGTTCTCATAGTGCTTCTGCACCCAAGCGCGCACGGGTATTCCTGCGCCGACATCAGCGCGCACCATATCGACCAACGCAACTCGTCCTAGATCGTTTTCGCTGATACCATCTTCTAGTTTTTGAAGACGATCCAAGCTCTCTTCTATACTTCTCATCTCTTTAAGTTCCTCTTCCGACAATTCGATATTGATGGACGGTGCAATATCAAGACATTCTTTTATGCGTCCTACGCTTCTCAACCAGTAAAATGCGCCGATACCTGCGTCTTCTCGACTAACTTCTCTGATTTTGTGCTTCGAGGTTGCTATTAGAACGCACCAGGACAATCCTTCTGCATCCGCATTGCCTAGCAAAGAAAGAACGACTTTATGAGATCCCGAAATTCCATCGATAAGTACATCGCCGCACTCAACTCCAATCTTCATTTCCTGCATTTCTGACTCTTTTAAGCTGCTTTCGGCAGAATCCACTTCTAAGTCGAACCCGAAGACGTCTCGTATCAAGCCAATGTCATTTAACTTCTCAAGAGACGCCTGTAGCACTTCAAAGATTGTTTCAGTCGATCTTTCGCCCGAAGACGTGTAGAGAATTCTCAAACGAACAGTTTTATACCCATTATTTCGGTCTATCTTGCCGCCTATATGGCTGAACACTTGCCTCAAAGAAGCGTAAGGAAATCGATTGGGAATATTATCGATTAAAGGGGAATAATCTAGATCAAAAATGGCGCTAGCAAGTTTTTTACAATCATCTGAATCAATGAGCGTCCACAAATAACATATTCGCTTTTCTCGCTGCCTAAGAACTTCTTCTTTTTCTTTGTGCCCTTTGGCAAAGACGTCGATCCCCAGATCACCATCGCCTACTGCGTGAATGATGAGCGTCATCGCTGCCTCCTCTTTGAGTGAACGGGGCCACAACCGACCCCCGGAGCAAGCCTAGTCTTACCGCCCCGGAAGCGTCCATACTATTCCAAAATTTTCCGAAGAAAAAGTCGTGAAAACTCGGCCGAAAAGTACTAGGCTTCTCGTGTACACCTCAGTAGCCCAAAGGAGGGCTTGAATGAAACTCGTCATGTTGGAGACCAACGGAAATCAGCGGTTTGTCTTCTCTTCCCCACGTTTGCGTGAAAACGTTGGGGCCTCCTACCTCATCACGCAGCTTGCCGACTGGACCGAGCAAGCGGCCAACTGTCTCGGCATCGACAAGGTCGGCTGGGTCTCGAAGTCGTCCGGCAAGGTCATCCTGACCGTCGCGACCGAAGACGATGCGCGCAAGCTGATCGGCCAAGTCACCCGTAAAGCCTTTTCTGCCGCACCCGGCTTGGACGTTTCCGGGGTCTTCGTCGACATGTGCGATCCCGGCAACGAAGTCAAGCGTCCCCGCATCAGCAATCGCGACCTCAAGGAAGTGCACAGGAAGGCCGCTGAGTACGCGCTCAATCGCCCTCCCGCGCAGGCAAGATTTTCGCAGATGCCTTTCCTTCAGCGCGGACGAGACTCGGCGCTTCCAGCGTCGTCGCGATTGGGCGTCTGCGACGAGGCGAAAGACGACAAGGAGACCGCCCTCTCACTTTCAAGCAGAGTTTGCCGATATCGGGCCAATGACGCACGCAACCAGTTCATGAGTTTCGCTAGAGAACACCCAGATCTGCTGGAACGCAAAGATCTTCTTGTCCGCGACCCGACGATGCTAGAGAAAATGCTTGAACAGTCGATCAGCTCTGAGACTGCTGACGGCAGGGATCGCATTGAGGACGAACGCCTTTCGAAGGTGGCTGTGATCCATATCGACGGCAACGGCGTCGGCGGGATTATGCGCGACCTCGTAAGCGCGCTCAAGCGCATTCCGAGACCTGATTTTGAAGAGGAAGTACGCGGCGCGAAAGATTACTCGACAGCTACAGAAGAGGACGCTCCGTCGGACGCTGTTCGTTGCTTCCTTCTCGAGATCAACAGACGCCTCAAGGACGCGATGCAGAAGTCATTCCTCACTGCCTGGTTGGAAGTCGCCTTTCTCGCCGAGAAAGAATCTGAAAAGGAAGCAAAGGCTCACGGGAAGGCAAAAAACGAAAAACGCCCTGACATTGGGGCGATCCCTGTTGTGCCGGTGATCCTCGGCGGAGACGACGCCACCGTCATCACCGATGCGACTTACGCACTGCCTTTCACGGAAAAGTTCCTCACCGCGTTCGAAGAGGAGACCGGCAAAGACGAGCTCCTCAAGCATTTAGGCCCGGAAAGCAGGCGAGGCAAGAACGAAGGCGCAAAAAGCGGAGCAGAAAACGCAGGTAACAACGACGAGAACGGAAACCCGAAAAGCACGGGCAAAAAGCAAGGAGGCCCAATGACGGCCGCGGCGGGCATCGCAATCGTCCGCAGGAAGTTCCCCTTCCACATCGCCTACGACCTTGCGGAAAAGCTCATCAAAAGCGCGAAAGCCCTCGGCAAGGTCAAAGGAGAAGAATGCTCCACTCTGAACTTTCACGTGCTGTTCGATTCAACCGTTTTAGACCCCGACGAGTTGTTGCGCTCCTATGAGTCCTTCACGCGCCGGCCGTTCAAGGTGATATCCGACGTCGACCTCGGGGTGTCCGACGTCGACCTCGGGGTGTCTGACGTCGACCTTGACGTTAAGGCGAAAGAAGACCGCTCTGTCGCCAAGGAAATCATGGAAAGCCCACATGGACACCCCACATGGAAAGATATGTACAAGTACACCAGGCTTTTCATTGGGCTGCCGCAAAGTCAAAAATCTGACAAAAACCCAACGGGATCGCCAAACGAAGAAAGGGGATCGCTAAACGAAGACTTGCAAGGCTCTCCAAGAAAAGACTTGAAGGGCTCGCCAAACGAGGAACTTCGTTTCCCGATGACGCGGGCCACGAGGATCAGAAAGATCCAGTCCGATGCCGCCAAACGCGGCATGGGAGAAGAAATCTCACGCCTCACAAGAGAAATATTCAAAACATCAATCGGCCAAAGCGAATCGAACATCGACGAACCAAAGAACCGCGAGTCAGGCGGCAAGCAGAAGCTCGACTGGAATAATCCGAGCTCCGTGGCCAAGAAAATTGTCGACGAATGGAACGTGGCCCTCGAGAGTTTGGAGTCTGCCCGTAAAAGTAGAGAGGAGCAGAAACCAAATGCGACCCAAGCTTCCGGCGATTTACCTCAAAACGACGCGGGGACGAAGAATTCAGGTCGAGGCGCACCCAGTCGGAAGGAACAAGACAGATCTAGTCGGAAGGAACAAGACGCACCTAACCGGAAGGAACAAGACGCACCTAATTGGAAACAATTGACGCCAAATGATCTTTTCGATCTGATCGAATTGGCCGATTTGCTCCCGCAAAGCTATCTGGAAGAACTGACAAGAAAAGAAACGGGCCAAAAAGGCGCAGCGGGCCAGAAGAGCGCGACAGACCAACACCATCAAAGCGACGCAATTCAAGAGGGCGTCACCGGCCACGCAGGCAAGGCAGGCCAAGGAAACAGCGATTCGACGAGCGGAAACGGCCCCGCTGCCGCTTCCCAGGAGGCAAGGAAATGAACAGCATCCCCGTGACGATCAGATTCACGTCCGACTGGGGCGTGGGCACCGGCGTCGGCTATGCGGGCGGCGCTAATTCCGTTGTCGAAGTTGACGAAAACAACCAGCCCGTGGTGCGAGGAACCACCGTCACCGGAGTAATTCGCGAGCAGGCGCTCATCGTGGCCCGAGCTCTTGACGGCGGACGAAAGGGAAAGTGGCACGATTTCATCGGTTCGCTTTTCGGAGGCGCGCCGAACTTCGGAGATACCGACGAGGATTGTGATCCCAGCGATTCGGCAGGCCAAAGCGACAACCCGAACGCATCTGCCGATCAGACTGTCCCGCGAGCGATCATCTTCTCCGATGCGCGCATCTGCAAAGAAGCGAAAGCAACCAAAGACGGCGAGGCGGACGCCGAGACAGACGCGAAGGTCCCCGGCGACGGGAAACCGGACGGGAATACCGGCGGCTCTGAGGACGAAAGCATTGGCAAAATAACCGAGGTCGTGAGCGTCTCAATCGACGAGGAAACAGGCACCGCAAAGCCCGACCATTTCCGAATCATCGAGCGGGCCCCGGCCTGCGTGCTCAGGGGCCGCGTGGACTTCGTCGATCCAGAGATCTGGAACGAAAATCAAGACAAGACCGCCAATCAGACTGCCCCCAAACCGATTGATGACGCAAAGTTTGTGTTGGCTCTGGCCGGGACGCTCGTGCCCGCGATCGGATCCGAGAAGACGAACGGCGACGGGCGATGCGAGATCACCGTCGGCGACTTCTCCAACGAGGGTAGGCACGCAGCCGGAAACAAAAGCGGCGGCTCGGCGGACTCCGGCGAGGGCGATTCTGCGTGCTGCGACGAGGGCGCAGGCCGGCCTCTCAGTCCCGTTGAAAAACAAGCCAAAGCCGCCCACGCCGCATGTAAAGAGTCATGTAAAGAGTGGCTTCAGGAGAAACTCGATAGCCTCACCAAGGCACCTGCCCCAGTTCAGGTCGGCGCACCGGGCAAACCTCCTTGCATCACGAGCCCGGAGGATACGGATCCGTCCAAGCAAGCCGATCAGCAAGGGCAAGCGGAGCCGAAAGGGAAACCGGATGGCCGTCAAGCGGACGGCCGGGGCGATTCGCCGTCGTACCGCTCGTTTGATTTGAACATCGAACTGAAAACGCCGGTGGTCTCCTACGAGGTGCCGATGTCCAACGAGGTGCGCTCGCTCGATTTCCTGCGTGGAACCGTGGTGTTGGCGTGGGTGCATTCGCGCCTGCGCGCCAAATTCCCTGCGGACGAGACAATTCGCAATGCAGTGGTCAACGGCGAGTTGTTCGTTTCGGACGCGACGGCATGCGTCGCAGGGGTTCGCGGGAGGCCCGTCCCCATGGTCTTCTCCTATCCGAAGGTCGTCACCAGCAAGTCCGACGGCGGCCCCGACCCGTCAACGCGGGAACTGTGGAACCGCCTCGTCTCGAAGGAACCGGAGGATGTGCACGTTCCGGTCCGGTCGGGCTATATCTTCGACTTCGGGGACGGCGAATCCGGCAAGCCGAGGTACGGCACGGGCGCGCCTCCGGTGATCGGACGCCAGTCCACCGCGCACGACGCCGTTCGGGGAACCGCGAAAGACGGCCAGCTCTTCCTGGTACGGGCGCTCGCGGCGGGTCTCACATTGCAATCCGAGGTCACGATCACCGAGAGTCTGTACAGGCACCGGCCGACGGTCGCCAAGAATCTGTGCGAGCACCGGCCAGGAGAACCGCAAAACGATACACGGCAGGTCAGCCAGCGCACTCTCGGCGAAATGCTGCCCGAGATCCTGCGCGGACAGGCCCGCCTCGGATCGCGCAGGCTCGCCGGAACGTTCGGCCTCGCCGAGTGCAAAACGACGGAGAAATACGCGTCCGACGGCGCAGCCGCAGCCCGCAGCGACGCCGTAGGTGGCAACGGCGCACCCGTAGGCGGCAACGCTGCTGCGGGGAACAGCGCAGTCACAGATGTCCACGTCCGCGCAAACTTGGACGACAATGCAAACACGGGCAACGCCGATGCATGGGACAGCGAAGGCGCCACGACCATCTGGTTCACCTCCGACCTTCTTCTGCGCTCGCGGTCGCTCGGCGCGGCGGGCAGCTCAGGCGACATTATCGACGCGTTCAACTGCTCCGACGCCTTCGACAGCGCGGATGCGCGCATCAGACTCTTCTCCGCAGAAAAGGCGGGCAAAGAGGGCACTGCGGCGTCCAAGCAAGACGCCAGCAACGGCATGACGCCGCCCAAGCGCGATGACGGCACATCGTCCTCCAAGCGCGACAACGGCACATCGTCCTCCAAATGCGACGACGGCACACTGCCCAAGCAAGACGTCAGCGGCTGCGAAGGCGACCATCGGTATCGAGCGGGATTGAGATACCGTCGGGTCGATTCTTGGTCGGCGGCCGAGGGCCAACCTCGCGCGACCCGCCTTGCCGTCCAGGCCGGTTCGGTCCTCAAGGTCTGCCTCGGAGACAGCACCGAGCAGCGGCAAAAGGCCCTCGCAGCATTGCGCGAACTGGAAACCGTGGGCATCGGCGAATTGCGAGCCCAGGGCTACGGCAGGTTCGTCGTCGGCGATCCCCTGCTAAGCATCAGAGACAACGACGGCAAGGGGTTCCACGTCAAACTCCTGCGCAGCAACGACTTTCTTTCGGACGAAAAATGAAACCTACAACCTTAACTCACCAGCGATCCATCACGAATTCGGCGACGTCACGCGTCACCAACCTGAGAATGCAAATCGGCCACAATCTGGCGACGTCGCACGGCACCAACCCAACAACACTAACCAGCGCCATTCCGACGCCGCACAGCGCCACCTCGACAGCACAGCTCAACGTCAGCGTGGCAGCACGGCTCAACGCCAGCGTGGCGACGCTGCTTAACGCGGATCCGACGTCGCCGTCCAAAGAGACCGCCAAGGAGGAGAACCGATGAGTCTTACGCGATACAGGCTCGACGTCGTTTTGGTGACGACGTCGCCCATTCACTCCGGCGGGCCGGAGGAGGAAGTCGACAGAAGGTCAAAAGCGATCGGCAACGACGATCGAAAGGCCGTTCCGCAACAATTCGCGCGCAACGCCAGCGGAACGCCCGTGCTGACGGGGCGCTCGGTCAAAGGTGCGCTGCGGGCCGCATTTTTCGAGGCGCTCGACCGCAATCTTGTCGAGGACCCGGAAATCTCAAACAGCCAAAGGCTCAAGGACCGGTTGAAGGCTCTGTGGGGAAAGGGCCCACAGGATGAAAAACAAGATAACGAAAAGGCAAGTGGCAAAGACGACGCTCCTTCCAGCTGGGCGTCGGCGCTGACCTTCGAAACGGTGTCCCTCGGAGGCGTCAAGAAGGCGAACGAAGGCATCATGAAGGCGGATTCGTTCATGCACCGCCCGGGCATCGCCATCGATCGCTACTGGGGATCGGTGGGCGACGGCGCGCTCTTCTTCCACGAAGTGGCGCCCGAAGGCCAGAAGCTCCATCTGGGGATCACCGCCGAAGTCGACCCGTGCCGGTTCGCGAAAGAAGATAAGCCCACGATCGAAGAGCTCGAGGCGGACGTAGAGCGGCTCTTCTCCGTCATTCTAGGCCTCCTCGATTCGGGCCGCGTCGCCTTCGGAAAGCGCAAGGGCGCGGGCTGGGGACGCGTGAAGATCGCCAAGCACAAAACTAAGGACGGCAAGACTAAATCTTGCTACTCGCTCGCGAAGGCACGCCTCGACGACGTCGAAGGCCTCAAGGCCTGGCTGAAAGGGAAGCCCATTAGTGAGACTGGCGGCATCGAACCGGCAACGCTCCGCAACGGCAACCGAATCACGATCGACATCGAATGGGAAAGTCCAACGGGGATTCTCGTCGCCGAAACTGACGAAGAGAAGCAAGAAGAGAAGCAAAAGGACGCCGCGAAACCAGGGGCGTCCGAAGTGCCCCAAGGCGAAGCCGAAAGTGCCGACGGACAAAAGAGCGCCAAGGAGAAACTGAACGTGGCGCGCCCGCTGCGGGCGTACAAAACGGCCGACGGCGAGCAGAAGGCC
>CAJPTB010000006.1 GCA_905373325.1 uncultured Ancrocorticia sp. | reverse complement strand
GTCGATCGCCAGCAACGCGGCGAATTCGCCCGTGTCGTGGCCCGAGCCACGCTTGACTGGGACGAGGGCTTCGTCGTCGCCGCCGAATCCGCCGCCGACGTTTCCCTTGTGCCTGCCGCCTATAAGACGGAGTACTCGCCGGAAACCGGCGCCCGCGACGCTGCCCGGCTGGCGAAGCTCGAACCCGGGGGCTTCGAGCTGGAGCTCTACGCCCCCGAAGGCTCCCCCGACGCCCGCCGTCTCAAGGTCTTCGTGCGCGAAGAGGTCTCGCTCACCCGAATCCTGCCGATATTCTCGAACTTCGACCTCGTCGTCACCGACGAACGCCCGTACACATTCGGCGACGCAAAAATGTTCGACTTCGGTTTGCGGGCTGAAAGCCCCGAACGCTGGACCGACGCCGACGAACGGTTCGTTGAAGCCGTGACGGCGGCGTGGACGGGCGAGATGGAGTCGGACTCGCTGAACGCCCTCGTGCTTTCAGCCGGACTCATGAAGTCCCAGGTGTCCGTTCTCCGCGCCCTTGTGGGCTATCTGCGGCAGGCGGGCCTGCCCTTCTCGCGAACCTACCTGCGCGAATCCCTCGTGAAAAACCCCGAACTGGCAAGGGCTTTCGTCGAGTACTTTGAGGCCAGGTTCCAGCCCGGCAACGCCGCCGATCCCAGCGAACTGCGCGAAGCCCTGGTCGAAGGCGTCGGAAAGGCGGCGTCCCTCGACGACGAGCGGATCGCCAACGGACTTCTCGCGGTCATCGACGCCGTCGTGCGCACGAACGCCTATTTGACCGGGGCGGCGTCTCTCGCCTTCAAGCTCGAGCCGCGCCGAATCGGCTTTCTTCCCGAGCCTCGGCCCCTATATGAAATATGGGTGTACTCGCCTCGCGTGGAGGGCGTGCATCTGCGTTTCGGCCCGGTGGCCCGCGGCGGGCTGCGCTGGTCAGACCGCAGGGAGGATTTCCGCACCGAGATCCTCGGTCTGGTCAAGGCCCAGGCAGTCAAAAACGCCGTCATAGTGCCCGCCGGATCGAAGGGCGGCTTCTTCGCCAAACGCCTGCCCAATCCGTCCGCAGACCGCGACGCGTGGCTGGCCGAAGGCATAGCGGCATACCGGATCTTCATCGGCGCGCTGCTCGACGTCACGGACAACCTCGTCGACGGGAAGGTCGTCCCGCCCGAGGGACTGGTCCGCTACGACGGAGACGACACGTACCTCGTCGTCGCGGCGGACAAAGGAACCGCGACGTTCTCCGACATCGCCAACTCCGTCTCGCGCGCCTACGGGTTCTGGTTGGACGACGCCTTCGCCTCCGGCGGTTCGGCCGGGTTTGACCACAAGAAGATGGGAATCACCGCCCGCGGGGCGTGGGAGTCGGTCAAGCGGCATTTCCGCGAACTCGGGATCGACACCCAGTCCGAGGAGTTCACGGCCGCAGGCATCGGCGACATGTCCGGCGACGTCTTTGGAAACGGCATGCTGCTGTCCAAACACATCCGCCTGGTGGCCGCCTTCGACCACCGATCGATTTTCCTCGACCCGGACCCCGACCCCGCGGTCTCCTTCGCCGAGCGCAAGCGTCTGTTCGAACTGCCGCGTTCCTCGTGGGCAGACTACGACGCCTCGGCCATCTCCTCGGGCGGCGGGGTCTGGCCCCGATCGGCCAAATCCATCCCGGTCTCCCCCGAGGTTCGCCGGCGGCTCGGACTCGACGAGGCCGTGGAGTCTCTCACCCCGGCGGAGGCCGTCCGCGCCATCCTCACCGCTCCCGTCGACTTGCTGTTCAACGGAGGGGTCGGCACATACGTCAAGGCCAGCGACGAAACCCACGAACAAATTGGGGATCCGTCCAACAACGCCGTCCGCGTCAACGGCGCCGACCTTCGATGCACGGTCGTCGGCGAAGGCGGCAACCTGGGATTCTCCCAACGCGGACGCATCGAGGCGGCCTTGGCCGGCGTGCGGATCAACACCGACGCGATCGACAACTCGGCCGGTGTGGACACTTCCGACCACGAGGTCAACATCAAGATCCTCCTCGCGCCGCTGGTCGCCTCGGGCGAACTGACCGGCGCCGGGCGCGACGAACTCCTCGCCTCCGTCACGGACGACGTCGCCGCGCACGTCCTGCGCGACAACTACGAGCAAAATGTCCTGCTCGGCAACGCCCGAGCCCTCGGACCGGCCATGGCCCACGAACACATCCGCCTCATGCACTGCCTCGAAGAGCGAGGCGACCTCGACAGGCGCCTCGAATTCCTTCCGAGCGACGCCGCCCTGCTCGAACGCGCCGCCTCGCTTGACCGCGGTCTGACCAGCCCCGAATTCTCCGTCCTGACGGCCTACACGAAAATCGCCCTCAAAAAGGACATCCTGGAGTCCTCCCTGCCCGACGACGAATGGTTCGCCCGCGACCTGCGCGGCTACTTCCCGCCGCAAATCGCCGCCGCCTACGCCGACAGACTGGCAAGCCACCCCCTGGCCCGCCAGATCGTCGCCAACGCCGTGGCAAACTCGATCGTCAACCGAGGCGGCCTGACTTTCACGCTCCGCGCGATCGAGGACACCCAGGCCGCGGTCGAAGACGTCGTGCGCGCCTTCGCCGCCGCCCGGGAGATCCTTGACCTCGCCGGATTCACCGACGCCGTCCAGGCCCTCGACAACCGCATCCCCGCCCAAACCCAGACCAAGCTCTACCTCGGCTTCAGGCGCACGCTCGACGCCGCGGTCCGCTGGCTCATCCAGGCGCCGGCCGCGCCCATCGGCGACACGGTGGAACGATTCGCCGCCGTCGGCGATTGGATCGGACGCCTCGACGCGTTTCTGGCCGAACCCGATCTGAGCAGGCGTTCGCAGGAAATCGACGAGGCCGCGGCCACGGGGGTGCCCGAGGCGCTGGCCGCCGTCTTCTCCGATCTGACAAGGGCCACGGCTCTTATGGACGCAATCGACACGGCCTCCCGCACGGGCGAGGATCCCGGCGAGGTCTTGCGTGTCATGTTTGACGTCTACGGCCGGTTTTCGATCGGCAGACTGCTCGAACTCGACGCCGCGCTTCCGGTGACCGACGTGTGGACGGCCACGGCGCAGTCGGCCACGGAGGCCGATCTGCGTGCGGCGGCGGTGGCCCTTACCGAGCGCATACTCGCCGACACGGAACAGAGCGCCGATCGGGTCGCAGCATGGCTCGACGAACGCCCTGGCTCGAAGCGGGCCATTGAGGCGACCGCCGCGCTGGCCGACTCACAGGAAGCCTCCCTCGCCTCGCTCGTCGTCGTTTTGCGCTCGATGCGCGCGCTCGCCAGAAGCTAGAGCCGCCCCTCCAAACGGTCAACCGGCAGGCCGCGGGAAGCCCGACGTCCAGAGGCCGCACGGGCACAGCTGCCGTGGCTTTGGCGCCGCCGTGGCTTTGGCGCCGTCGGGCAAATCGAGCGGGCGCAAAAGCTGTGCGGATGCGACAGGCCTGAAAAGAACGCGAACAGAATCCACTCGAACTGGACCCAAACGACGGCAAAACGGAGGGGCTCCTCTTCAAGAGAGGAGCCCCTCCGCCTGATTCTTCAACCGGCATAGACGGCTCTGGACCGCCGGTCCAACGGTTTGGGACCGCGGACCGTCGGCAGTGCGCCTCTAGGCGCGCCCGCGCCCCTAGATCACGGTGTCCAGAAGCCTCGTCGGATTTCCGAAGCGATGGTTCGTGGCCGACACGGCTTGCTCCTGAACGAAGGGAAGCAGCTCGATCCGCCCGCTGCCGGTGACCGGTTCGGCGTAGACGCCGACGTCGACGCTTCCGCCGACGGCCTCGGCCAGCGCCTTCGGATCGGCGCCGATGAGCCGGAAACGCACTCCGTCGGCCGAGTTCGCCCGCGTGGCGGCATAGGCGAGGAAGTCATCCTCGGATTCGAGCACGACCTCGGCGCCCCTCGACTCGAGGAAGTCGACAGCCTGCTTGGGAAGCGCCGCGGACGTCGAGACCCTGGGGCGGGCGCCGATCGCCAAAGCGCCGGCGGCCAACGCCATGACGTCTCCGGATCCCGCGCCTGACTGGCGAATGACGACTTCGGGGAAGGGAATGTAGCGCAGAACGTTTTTTTCCACCCCGAGGGCGCTGGGGTCTGCCGGCTGGAAATGGCCAGACAAAGCCTTGTCCATTCCCTCGACGACGGCGAGGAAACGATCCTGGTCGACGCCGTCCATCGTCTCGGCGATCACCCGCGCCCCGCACAGCGTCTCGTTCGAAATCTGGGCGCGGCCGAGGTCCTTGTCCGCCCATTCGACGTGCCCGAGTCCGATGAGGTAGTTCGGGCCTCCGGCCTTCGTTCCGGCGCCCACCGAGGAGCGCTTCCATCCGCCGAACGGCTGGCGGCGCACGATCGCGCCGGTGATGCCGCGGTTGACGTAGACGTTGCCGGCCTGAACCTGGTCGAGCCAGGCGGAGATCTCCTCGGGGTCGAGCGAGTGCAGGCCGGCGGTGAGACCGAAGTCGACGGCGTTCTGCCAGGCGATCGCCTCACCGAGGGTGTCTGCCCTCATGACGCCGAGAATCGGGCCGAAGTATTCGGTCAGGTGATACTCGCTCATCGGCATGACGCCGGCGCGCACGCCGGGGCTCCAGAGTTTGTCGTCGATCTTGCGCGGCTTGATCGCCCATGCCTCGCCTTCGCCGAGCTCCGTCAGGCCCTTCAACAGCTTGCCGTGCGGAGGTTCGACCATCGGGCCCATCTGGGCGGCGAGGTCGTGGGGATGCCCGAGCTTGAGCGAGCGGACGGCGTCGCAGAGCTGACGCTGGAAACGCTTGGAGAATCCGACCGACCCGACGAGGATCACGAGCGAGGCCGCGGAGCACTTCTGGCCGGCGTGGCCGAAGGCCGAATAGACGACGTCCTTGACCGCGAGGTCGATGTCGGCATTCGGGGTGACGATGATCGCGTTCTTGCCGGAGGTCTCGGCGAACAGGCGAAGGTCGGGGCGCCACGAGCGGAACATCCGCGCCGTGTCGATCGAACCGGTGAGGATCGTCTGATCGGTCTCTTCGACGAGGACCTTCCCGTAGGAGGACTTGTCCATGCACACGAGGGCGAGGACGTCGCGGGGGACCCCGGCCTCCCACATGAGCTTCGCGAGGTAGGATCCCGTGCGCCGAGTCAGCTTGGCCGGTTTGTAGACGACGCCGGAGCCGGTCGCCAGCGCTGCCAGCACGCCGCCCGCGGGAATGGCGATCGGGAAGTTCCACGGAGGCGTCACGAGGGTCGTGCGCACCGGAACGTACGCGGCGCCTTCGAGAGAGTCGAGGTCCTCGGCGAGGTCCGCGTAGTAGAGCGCAAAATCGATGGCCTCCGAGACTTCGACGTCGCCCTGGTCGATGGCCTTTCCGGCTTCGCTCCCGGCGACTTCGATGAGCTCGCCGCGGTGGTCCTCGATGGCCTGGGCGACGGACCGCAAGACCTGCGCCCGCTCCTTGCCCGTGCGCGCCGCCCACTTTTTGGCTGCACCGGCCACGGACTGGACGACTTTGCGGGCCTCGGCGTCGGAATTGACCATGTTCTCCGCGACGACGTCGGCCCCGAGCTTCGAGTCGGGAATGCGCGAGGCGATCTTCTCGGCCCATTCGATGTTCGCGTGCAGCGCGGGATCGGTGTCGCGAGTGTTCTCAAAACGGTCGGGCACAACGGTGCGCTCGAAGCGATTCTGCTTGCGGCGCGGCCCGTAGGACAAGCCCGGGACAAGCCCGGCGGCGTCGCGGAAACGCTTCTCTTCCAAGGCGAAGGTATCGGCCTTCTCCAAGTCGAACACGTTCGACATGAAATTTTCCGGCGCCGCGTTCTCCTCGAGGCGGCGCACGAGGTAGGCCACGGCCACGTCGTACTCCTCGGGCCTGACGACGGGCACGTAGTAGAGGAGCGGGCCGACGGTGTCGCGGACGGCGTGAGATTGCGGCGTCGCCATTCCCGCAAGCATCTCGTAATCGACGCCGGAGGCGATGCCCCGCTCGCGCACAAGCTCGTATCCGTAAGCCATCGTGAAGAGGTTCATGCCGGCGATGCCGATGTTGACGGCGTCGACCCTCTCGGGGGTCAGCGCGGCGTCGAGGCATGCGATGTAGTTGGCGTCCGTGTCAGCCTTGTCCGCCTGAACGGTCAGCTCCCATCCGTGCATCGTCGCATCCACTCTTTCCATGGAAAGGTTGGCGCCCTTGACGATGCGCACCTTGATCGGGGCGCCGCCCCGGGCGCGGCGGGCCTGCGCCCACTCGGTCAGCCCGTTGAGCCTGCCGAGGGCGTCGGGAAGGTAAGCCTGAAGGACGATTCCAGCGCGGTATCCGAGGAATTCCTCACGATCCAAAATTCGCGTGAACACGTCGATGGTCAGATCGAGGTCCCGGTACTCCTCCATGTCCAGGTTGATGAAGGTGCTGGATGCGGCTGCGAGCCTGTAAAGCGGGAGAAGCTTCTCGACGGCTTCCTCGACGGCCGCCGCGTGGCCGTAGGGCGCGTGAGGCCCGATGACCGCGGAGACTTTGAGGGAAACGTAGTCCACGTCGTCGCGTTCGATGAGGGCCGCCGTCGCCTCCATGCGGTGGGCCGCCTCCTTGTCTCCGAGGACTGCCTCGCCCAGAAGGTTGAGGTTGAGCCGAGAGCCGTCCGCACGGAGCTTCGCAATCGCCGGGCCGAGCTTGTCGGGCGTCACGTCGAGGACCAGGTCGCCGACGAGCATCGCGAAGACGCGGCGGGCGGCCGACGACGCCAGCGAGGGAACGAAGGGCGCGATCCTTCCGCCGACGTTCGCGGGCGCCGCGAGGTACGGGGGCAGGAAAGCCGAGTCGCGCTTGGACAGATGCTTGAGGTTGCGGGCGGCCACGCCGTGGTCTTCAGGGCGGATGACCCCGTCCACGAAGTTCACCGTGTAGTCGAGGCCTCCCTCGTGGTCGAGAACCTGCGACAAAAGCTTGGCGGATCGCGCCGTCGGGTAGGCCCGTGCGGCCTCGCTCCACTGGCGGGCTCGTTCCACTGCGCGATCAATGAGAACGGGGTCAATCGTCATTGTCGGATCCTTTCGTCAACGTCTATTCGGTCTTTAGTGTAAGGGATTCTTTTACCCTTTCCGCACAAAACCGGGAAGAAACTTCGCGGAGCCGACGCCGCCCGCCCATGCGGAATGGCCGACGCGGCTCCGCGAGCCTCTGGAAACGGCGGATTCAGTGGGAAAAATGGCGCGCACCCGTGAGGTACATCGTCACACCGGCTTTCTGGGCGGCCTCAATCACTTCCGGGTCGCGAACCGATCCGCCGGGTTGCACGACGGCGCACACCCCTGCGTCGAGAAGGACCTCGAGGCCGTCGGCGAAGGGGAAAAAGGCGTCGGAGGCGGCGACCGAGCCCGCGGCCCGCACGCCGGCCCGCGCCACGGCGAGGCGGCACGAATCGACCCTGTTGACCTGCCCCATCCCGATTCCCACCGTGGCGCGCGAGTCGGCCAAAAGAATCGCGTTGGACTTTGCCGCGCGCACCGCGCGCCATGCGAACGCCAGATCCCGCAAAGTCGCCTCGTCGGCGGGCTCTCCGGAAACCAGGCGCCATTGCGCGGGGTCGTCGCCTTCGGCGTCGATCCTGTCGCGTTCCTGAACGAGCGCTCCCCCGGATATCGGCCGAATGTCGCGCGCAACGTCGACCGGCTCGACCCGAAGGATCCGCAGATTCTTCTTGGACGAGAGAATCTTCAACGCCTCGGCGCTGAACGAGGGGGCGGCGATCGCCTCGGTGAAGATCGGAGCCACCTGCTCGGCCATCGCGGCATCGACCTCCCTGTTGGCGGCGATCACGCCGCCGTAGGCCGAGATCGGGTCGCAGGCGTGGGCCGCCGCGTGCGCCTGCGCGACGTCCTCGGCCACGGCCACGCCGCAGGGGTTGGCGTGCTTGACCACGGCCACGGCGGGCTCGGCGTGGTCGTAGGCTGCCCGCACTGCGGCGTCGACGTCCTGGTAATTGTTGTAGCTCATTTCTTTCCCGCCGAGCTGAACGGCTCCTGCGACCCCGCCCTCGCCCGCCGAGTAAAGCGCGGCCGCCTGGTGGGGATTCTCGCCGTAGCGCAAATCGGCGACTTTGACGCAGCCAAACAGCTTGTCTTCTTCGCCCGCGGACGTTCCCGGACGGCCTGCTCCGCCGGCGGCGACTCCCGAAAACTCCGCCTTGCCGACGTTGCCTGAAAGCCCTTCGCCGCCGATGTCCGCGCCCCCCGCGGCCGCTTCCCCCGCAACGGCTTTCCCGTGAATCTTCGCCGTCCAGCGGGCGATCGCCGCGTCGTAGGCGGCGGTGCGCGCGAAGGCCTTCGCCGCGAGGGCCGCCCGCTCGTCGGCGTCGAAGCCCCCTCGCCGGGCGGCCTCGGCTGCGCGGGCATAGTCCGAGGGGTCCGTGACCACAGCCACGCTCGCATGATTTTTCGCGGCGCCCCTGATCATCGAGGGCCCGCCGACGTCGATCTTCTCGATGCACTCCTCGTAGTCCGCCCCCGAGGCGACGGTCCGGGAGAAGGGATAGAGGTTGACGACCACGAGGTCGAAGCCTTCGACGCCGAGCTCGGCCAGCTGCCGCATGTGTTCCGGGCGTCGCCGGTCTGCGAGGATTCCCGCGTGGACCGCGGGGTGGAGGGTTTTGACCCGGCCGTCAAGGCACTCCGGGAACGAGGTGATCTCACTGATTTCCGTCGCCGGCACGCCCGCCGACCGAATGGCCTCGGCCGTTGAGCCGGTTGAGACGATCTCGCAGCCGACGCCGTGAAGCGCCGCGGCGAGCTCTTCGATGCCTGCCTTGTCAAAGACGGAAATGACCGCTCTGCGAATGGGAATGCGCATGTCTCTCCTTTCCGGCGCCCAGGCGTGCGACGCCGAGACTTCGCTCCCCGATGGTCAATCCCATCCAACGCCAGTCGCCGACGCATTCATAATACGGCTCGACGCGCATGCGCGTCAGTCGGAAAAGCCGAGCAAGTAGAGGAAGGCGTCCAGATCGCCGAAGGAAGTGACCGTGAGCGTCACCCTGTTGAAGAGCAGGAGCACGGTGATGCATCCCCACAAAATGGCCAGAAACACGATTCCCGACCGGGCCAGGACCCCCCATGCCGCGTGGTGGCCCTCCCATCGAAAGCGGTGGCCGTACACCACGGCGCAAACGATGCACGCGACAGTCAAAAGGAAGCTGACGAAGATCGTCCCTCCGCCGGTTATGGCAAACATCAGCCCTTTCCGTTCCATGCCAAGGCGGCGGGCAGCTCCTTGCGCCACACACCCCAGTTGTGGCCGCCGATGGGTTGGAGCAACGAGGTGATTTTGACCGCCGGCGTCGATATTCTCTTGAGCTTCTGAACGAAGGCGGCCGACTTTGGGTCGCCTTTGGAACCCGTGACGTAAAGCCGCTGCGGCCACGCCTTTTGTTTCGACAACAGGTTAGACACGCTGAATTCTCGCCGAACACGAGGCGGCGCACCCAGCAAACGCCCCGTCTCCGGCTGATCGTAGCCGGAAAATGAGATGATCTTGGAAAAAGTCTGGGGATGGGTGAGGCCGAGGACGGCGGAACAGTAGGCGCCGTAGGAGGCGCCGGCGATGGTCCATCCCTTTCGCGTCTTCTCGGTGTTGGGAAAATTGTGGCGGACCATGCCGACGATGTCGTTTACCACCCAGGATCCGACGGCGGGCCGCCCCTTGATGTCGACGCAGTCGGGAGACGTGGCGTCGACCTTGAGCGACGGGATCGCCATAATCGTGTTCGGATGCTTTTTCATGGCATTTTGGAGATTGAGCTGCGTGGGAACCTTGTAGGGGTTGCCCGGGTATCCGTGCAGCATGAGCATGACCTTGTAGATTTTCCCGTTCGTCGGCGAATAGTTCTTAGGCGTCCACACCCATACGGGAAGGCTGATCCCCGAGATCGGCCCCTTGAATTTCGTCTGGTAGGCGCCGTTCGAATCCTTCGTGAACTTGACCTTCCACCTCGAGTCTCCGTGGTGGCCCGGCAATTCGGGATCGCCGGCTTCGGGCCTGGGAACGGGCCTGCGGACCGGCGTCGTCGAGCCCTTTCCATCGGGTTTCATGAAGAAAAGGCCCGGCACGTCGCTCCAATTTGCGGCGTACCCGAGCGTCCGGTTCATCTGAATGCCCGTCATGCTGATGGCGCCCACGATGGCGGTCACCATGGCGGCGGAGGCCTGCGCCCGAATCTTGCGAGTGGGCTCGCGCCCGATGAGCCATACCGCGGCCGCCGCGCTGGCGACCGTCAATACGGCAAACACTATGAGCGTAAGAAGCTTATCTGGACCGAGCACCTATCCCCGCCTTTCTGCCTTCGACCCACCAGCCTTCGCGCGCCATTCGCCCGATTAGCTCAACCAACTGAACACGCTCGACTTCCTTAATTCGTTCTACCAGCGCTTCCTCGGAATCTCCCTCGAGAACCGGGCATGTTGTCTGTCCCAGAATCGGCCCCGTGTCCATTCCGGGGTCGACGACGAATAGAGTTGCACCGGTTACCTTCACGCCGTACGCCAAGGCGTCGGCCGGACCGTGGATTCCAGGAAAGGAGGGCAAAAGCGCGTTGTGGGTGTTCACCACGCGTTGCGGGAACGCCGCTAGAAACTCAGGGCCGACGAGCTTGAGGAAGCCCGCGAGAACCACGATGTCGGGTGTGTACGCTGCCACGGCGTCGCGCAAAGACGCGTCCCACTCTTCCCGCGACGAGTGCTCCGAAAGGACGCGGACAAACGTCGGAACTCCGGCCTCTTCGGCGGCCCGGATTCCGGCGGCGCCTCGACGGTCGGCGCCCACCGCGACGATCTGCGCCCCGTAAGATGGGTCGGCGCAGGCGTGCAGGAGGGCCTGCATATTCGATCCTGTGCCCGACACAAGCACCACGAGGCGAGTGGGACCGCGCTTGCTGCTCACTCGATAAATGTATCGTCACGCCGGTTCCCCTGCCACTTCGACGGGCGGGCAAACGTACGGTTTTCGAGGTCTCGCCTTCCGTCTGAGGCCAAAGAGTCGGCGGCATCACGCGAAAGTCGATCGGCCTGTGGGGAGGAGAACCCCGTTGTCGAGGGCCCTTCTTCCGTCTCCTCCGCCGGCCCCGTTCTGCGGGAGCGGAGCGCGGCGGCCGCGCGCGGAGCGACGAGCCCGAGCACGCACGGCAGCCCTATGGCCACAGCGAAACCAAGGGCGAGCGGAACGAGGCGAGGGCCGACGTCGGACATCCGCCCCGGGCCTAGGGCCCCTCCCGAAAGGAAGGCGGCCGCGGCGCCGAAGGCACAGAGGCAGGCCAGGCACGCCCCCGCCGCGGCGGACGCCTCTTTCAGACTCGAATAGGCGCGCGAGCGCCAAACGAACCACGCCAATGCGAGGAAGGCGAGAAGGACGGGAAGCCATGCCATCCGCACGCCCGGATTGGGCAGAGCGCCGAAAACCGGAATCGCGGGCAGCTGGAGGCTCGTCACGCCGAACGCCGAGAAATCCGTGCCTCGGCCCACGGAAAAACCCGCCCCCAGCGCGAAGGAGGCGACCCAGACGACGATGTTGGGAAGGTAGGCCAGCTGCACGACGGCGAGCATGGCGGCGCCGACGGCCCCTTGGACGTAGTAGCCGTTGATGGCGGCGATCGAGCTCCGGCCGAGAACGAGGGCGACGGCCAAAAGGCAGACGGAGACGACGGCGAGGGCGCGCAAGACGGGCCGAAGCTCGCAGCGACAGCCTTCAAGGAGTCCCCAGACGCGGCCGTCGGGGCGCGAGGTCCGCCAGCGGGCCCGAGCCATCGCAGCGCATGTGAGAGCCGCAGCCCCGACGGCGCCGCCGAAGCGTCCGGCGCCCGGAAGGGCGGCGAGCCCGACGAGAAGGGTGAAAGCGAAGGACGATGCCGCAGCCGAAGCCGCCTGAGCCCAGGAATCGACCCCCGTTGCGAGGAAAGAGCGATAGACGAACCACCAGATGAGCAGAGTCACGCTCAACGGCATGAGGGTCACGCCCGCATTCCCGACCTCCGCCGAGCCTCCCATCGCCAGTAAAAAGATTGATGTTCCAGCCTTCGCGGCGTCGTGCCAATCGACGTGGCCGAGGGTCGGAGAAGAGACCGTCGCGGCATAGGCGAAAATCGCAAAAACCGTGACCGTCGTCCACACGACCGCCAGCACCCTGACCGGGACCCAGGCGGCCGCAATGCATGCGCGGCGTTCCTCTGTGCTCATCAGGCCAATGGTCGCATCCCCCGTTTGGAAAAGGCGGACACACGCCGAAACTCCCCGCCTAGAATTTGTAAGACAAATTTGCCGCAAACGTGTATTCTTGAAGGCAAACGTCACTGACCAACGGTATTGCAACGAAGCGCCGCGAAACGTGAACGGCGCGTCGAGAAAGGGACTGGCAATGCAGATCGGCATCTTCGAAACATCCGAGGAAGCCTCGGCCGCCGCGGCGCGCGGCATCGTCGATCTTCTGGCCCGCAAGCCGAATGCGAACCTCGGCGTGGCAACCGGATCCACGCCGGAAGGCCTTTACTCCGAGCTGCGCGAGGCGCACGCCGCCGGGCGTTTCACCCTGGAGGGCTCGGCCGCCTTCGCGCTGGACGAATACGTGGGAATCGCGGACGGCCATCCGGAAAAGTACCGCAACGTCCTGCGACGCGAGCTCGTGGGGCCGGAAAAGACCGGGCTGACCGAGGCGGGCCTTCGCACCCCCGAGAGCGCGGACGCCGACCCGCGCCTCGCTGCAGGGCAGTATGAGGCGTCGATCGCCGCGGCGGGCGGCGTGGACCTGCAGATCCTCGGAATCGGCGCCAACGGGCACATCGGCTTCAACGAGCCGGGCGGATCGCTCGTTTCGCGCACCCGCGTCGAAGTTCTCTCGCGCCGAACGCGCACGGACAACGCCCGCTTCTTCGACGGCGACGTCGGCAAGGTCCCCTCCCGCTGCATCACGCAGGGGCTGGGAACGATCATGGAGGCTCGGTCCTTGCTCTTGCTCGCCTTCGGCGCTCAGAAAGCCGAAGCCGTGCGCCAGCTGATCGAGGGCGCTATCAGCGCGAAATGGCCCGCCACCGTCGCCCAGATGCATCCCGACCTCACCGTTTTCGTCGACGCCGAAGCCGCGGAACTCCTCGAATACGCCGACCTTTACCGCGAACGTTGGAGCCTGGCGTGACCGCCGGCCAAAGGCGGGCCGACGCCGTCGCAGGGGCAGGCCGCGTCGGCGTCGGCACTGGCGAGCCCGGCGTCGCGCTCGAAGCCATCAAGCCCGACGCGGTCGTCTCAGGCACGGTTTACGACGGCTATGGAAGGCAGGCCGGCGGCGGGCTCGTGCTCGAGGGCGGAGTCCTCGCCCGCGTGCTGCCGCGCGGCTATTCCGGCGAGGCCGACGTCTCGGGGGCCTTCATCGCGCCGGGGCTCGTCGACGTCCACTGCCACGGCGGAGGCGGCGCGTCCTTCCCCGACGACGTCGATCCCCGCTCGATACGCAAGGCGATCGAGGCCCATCGCGCTTCGGGGACGACGGCGCTTCTCGCGTCCCTCGTCTCGATGGCCGATCCCCTGCCGGCGATCCGGGCGCTCCTCCCCTTCTGCGAATCGGGCGACCTGGCCGGAATCCACATGGAGGGCCCGTACGTCTCTCCCCACAAGGCCGGCGCCCAGAATCCGGCCGCCATCCGCGGCGCCGACCCCGAAGAGCTCACGTCGTGGCTTGAGGAGGGCAAGGGCTTCGTCAAGACGATGACGATCGCCCCGGAGGCCGATCACGCCATGGAGGCCGTCCGAATCCTGCTCGCCCACGGCGCCAAGCCCTCCTGGGGGCACACCGCCGCAAGCGGAAAAACCGCGGCACAAGCCCTCGAAGCCACGTTGCGTTGCGCGGCCGAACTCGGCTTTGAGGGCGTGCCGCAGACGGTCACGCACCTGTTCAATGCGATGCCGCCGATCGACCATCGCGAACCCGGCCCGGTCAGGGAGTTTCTGGCGGCCGCCAGGGAAGGCGGCGCGATCGTGGAAACCATCGGCGACGGCGTCCATCTGGCCCCCGCCCTCGTCGAAGACGTGCACGGATGGGTGCGCGGAAACGCCGCGTTCGTCACGGATGCCATGGCCGCAGCCGGCATGCCCGAAGGGCGGTACGCCCTCGGGGGCCTCGACGTCGACGTGCGCGAGGGCGCGGCGCGGCTCGCGGGGAAGCAGACGATCGCCGGGGGCTGCTCCCGGCTGAGCGACCAGCTCGCGCTGTTCGCCCGGCGGGGCGCCCTCCCGTTCGGGCAGATCGTGCGCGCCTGCGTCGCCGCTCCCGCAAAGGCGGCCTCCATCGAGGGGGCGAAGGGCGTCACGCTCGATTTCGAGCTGGGCAAGCGGCCCAATTTCGTCGTCTTCGACCGCAGCTTCTCCCCCGTGTGCGTCGTCAGGGAGTGATCCGGTCCGCGATGCGCTCAGCCTCAGCCCCGCGCGAACGCCGCCCGGCCTTCCGCGCGGACGCGCCGCGCCCGATTTGAATCTCCGCCGCGAGGCGGGCCCTTGCGCCTCGGCCGGGCCAGCTGACCGGCCGACTGGCCGGGAGGGAGCGAGCCGGCGTTTCAGTCGATCTCGACGCGGAGTTTCAGGATTCGGCCGACGTCGTCCATTTCGGCGACGTCGCAACCGGACAGGGCGAAGACCTCGTCCGACGATCTGCGCCCCGCAACCGCCCAGCGGGCAAAGTGCTGCCCGTCCGGCTGCACTCTCGCCTTCCACACGTGGCGCAATTCGACGTTGCGATCAAAAAATTCGCGGTAGAAAGCCCTGACGGCGTCGATCCCTTCGACGGCGCCGCCGCGCCCGGGAAAAATCCGCGCCTGAGGGCTGAAGAGCGATACGAGCTCCTCGAAGTCTTCCGGCGCCTCGCCGGCCGTGTCCGAGAGGGCAAAATACCTGTCAAGCACAGTCTCGCCCTCGACGCCTCCGCCGCAAGCGCCGGCAACGCGGACAGCGTCCGCCGCGCAGCCATCGGCCTCGGCATCCGAACCTGACGTTTTGCCGACGGCTTCCCTTGCGTTTTCAGTCATTTCTCTCCGCCTTTCGCGTGATTTCCGACCGGCGGCCCCGACGAACTCCGCTCGGCCGATCCGATGATACCTCGGGGATTGGGCGCACCCGGCGTTCCGCAGGAGGCTCCCACGGTGTGGGACGGCCCATGGGCATGCCGCCTCAACGCCTATAAGCTATCGATGTGAAGTCCCTGTACGCATTGAAGTATTGGTATACCAGACGCCTCGGGTTCGTCGTCTCCGCGTCTGTCCGCCGCGGAATCTCGCCGGATTTCTGGACGGCGGTCGGAGTGGCGGCCGCGGCGCTCGGAGCGTGGGCGATCGTCGAAGGCTGGTGGCTCGCCGCCTTCGTCTTCCTGGCGGCCAGACTCGGAGGGGCGAATCTCGACGGCGCAGTGGCCCGCGCACGCGGCGTCTCCCGCCCTTTCGGCTTCGTCCTCAACGAGATCGGCGACCGTTTTTCCGACTTTCTCATCATGGCGGGCTTGGTCGGCCTGTCCGTTCGAACGGATTCGCCGACGTCGACGACGGCGCTTCTGCTCGCAGCGACCGCGGCGGCCACCCTGCCGACGTTCGTCTCGCTCTGCGCGGCCGGAGCGGGCGCGCCGCGCCTGAACGGCGGCCCCTTCGGCAAGACGGAGAGATGCCTCACCGCCGTTCTCGCGGCGGCCTTCCCTCAGCATCTGGCCGTTTTCGGCTGGATCGTCGTCGCGGGATCCCTCGCGACCGCCGCCGTGAGGCTTGCGAAGACGCACAGGGCGCTGCGGGGAACGGCCAGATGCTGAGGGAAGGCCGCCGCGAGAACGGCGG
>CAJPTB010000005.1 GCA_905373325.1 uncultured Ancrocorticia sp. | reverse complement strand
CGTCGGCTCCGCGCGGTCGATCCCGACCCTCGGCCTGTTGACGATCTTCGGCCTGATTTTGGGGATCGGGCTTGACGCGCCGATCATCGCGCTCGTCATCCTGGCGATTCCCTCGCTTCTGGCGGGCGCCTATTCGGGTATCCAATCCATCGACCCCGCCGTGCCCGCAGCTGCGACGGCGATAGGGATGAGCCCCGCCCAAGTGGTCTTCCGCGTGGAGCTGCCGCTGGCTCTGCCCGTCATCGTGGGCGGACTGCGTGCGACCGTGCTGCAGGTGGTGTCCACGGCGACCCTCGCGGCATACGTCGCGAACTGGGGCCTCGGCCGCTTCCTCTTTGCGGGCCTGCGGTCCCACAACTACCCGTTGATGCTCGGCGGATCGCTCGCAGTCATCGCCCTCGCGATCGTATGCGAATTGCTCCTGTCCGCTTTGCAGCGGACAACCGCGCGCCGCGCCGCGCCCGCCCACGCCGCTTCGAAGGAGTGACATTGTCTTTCATCGCACGCATTCTCCGAAGGGTCGCCGCGAAGGGCGGCCTCAGGCGCCTCCGCTTGGAAGAAAGCCGTTTCGCGGGCGCCGTGCAGGCCGCGTCCGCCGAACGGGCTCAGGCGGCGCCCACGCTTGGCGCCCACGCGATGTCCGCGCCTGGGGCCGACGTGATGTCCGCCGAACGGTCCCAAGCCGCGCCCGCCCGTCGGACGGGCGCCGGATCGCGCGTCGCGTCGTGCAACGCGCCCGCGCGGGCGCCGCGCTTCGCCAAGGCCGTCGCGACGCTCGGCGCCGTCGCCCTCGCCGTCGGCTGCTCCAACGCCGATCCTCTGCGCAGAGCCGATGGAAAGGACCGGGCCGGCGAAACGATCGTCGTCGGCTCGCAGGATTATTACTCCAACGAGATCATTGCGGAGATATACGCGCAGGCGCTCGAGGCTAAGGGCTACAAAATCGAACGGCAGATGAAAATCGGCCAGCGCGAGGTCTACATGCCCGAGGTCCGCTCCGGCTCAATCGACGTCTTCCCGGAATACACGGGCAACCTTCTTCAATACATCGACTCCAAGGCGAGCGTGACGGCCCCCGAGCCCGTGTACCGTGCACTGGAGAAAAAGCTTCCGCGCGAGCTCACCGTGCTCAATCAAGCGCCGGCTGCTGACCAGGACTCCTACGTCGTCACCGCGAAGTTCGCCTCCGAGAACGGGATTCGCACCATAGGCGACCTCGCCAAAGTCAAGGGGCGGCTGGTGCTCGGCGGCAATTCAGAGCTCGAATCGCGCCCGTACGGCCCGAAAGGCCTGAAATCGGCATACGGGGTGAGCGTCTCTTTCACACCCATCGAAGACTCGGGAGGCCCGCTGACGATCAAATCGCTGCGCGAAGGGCGCGCACAGGTCGTCGATCTGTACTCCGGAAACCCGGAGCTCTCCACGGGGGAGTTCGTGGTGCTCCAAGACCCCAAGAACCTCTTCCTCTCCTCGCACGTCGTTCCGCTCGTCTCCTCGAAGCTTCCCGTTCGCGCCGCCAAGATCCTCGACGGCGTCTCCGCCAAGCTCACATCTGAAGACCTGCGCGCGATGAACGCCCGTTCGGTCAAATCCGGCCAGCCCGCTTCGAAGATCGCCAAAGATTGGCTCAAGGGCAAAGGCTTGGGCTGATTGGTCGGGCTTTGAATGCGGGCTAGGCGAGCTGATCCGGCGTTGGGCGCGAAGTCGGCCTGGACGGGCCCCGATACGTAAACGACTTTATTTTCGTCAGCGCATGTAATATGCACGATCGTCAAGGGGGAATCCTACCCTGAACGCATAAGCGCTTATTTTCCTTGAGCTTTGGACGAGCTGTGGCTTTTGCCATCTTGATGCACGATTTGATATTTGGGACCTTTGTACCGAAACGCGAGCTCACTCATAATGCCAACCACATTTCGAAAGGAACGTGATTACTCATGGGTACAGAAGTCGGCCTCACCCTCGGGGCGCAGACCGAAGCCGCACATGCCGTCAAAGAAACGGCCAACGACTTGTCGGATCGTTTGAAGAATTTTGGCGAAGGGCTAAAGGAACGCTTAGAGCCCCTCTCCTTTTCGGCAATCGCAACCTTTGGGGAGGGAATCAAAAGTTGGTTTGAAGCTGCGAAGCCTTTCCCCCCAGGCCTCGGAAACTATTCCAAGGCCTTGGCCGCCGTTGACTCCACGACGGCGCAGACCGACGCAAAGTCTGCTGAGGATTTTTCTTCGGTCTATTCCGACATAGCAGCATTGATGGGAGGCGCGCAATGAGCAAAAGGACCTTTAAGTACAGCGAATCCTCACTGACCGACTTGGAGGACGCGGTCAAGAACATGAGTGCGGACGTCGGGAGGCTGATATCCGATGCGCGAACGAAAACCGAAGCCCATATCGCGGGCTGGAGCGAGAAATCTGATTCTCGGCAGGCGCAGCTCAGCTTTGACGAACGTTTGAAAGCCCGCACAAACGCTTTGACGGACGCTTTAGATGAGGCTGCCAAAGCCCTATACGACATAAACGAACTTGGGCATCAAGCCGAGGTACGCAATGTCGCCGTACTCAACTGAAGGACCTGAAAAATGCCTAGCTACGATTTTGAGGTGGATATAGAGTCGCTTATCAACGGCTCTAAAGCAGCTACAGATATTGTCAAACAAAAGAAAGATCACGATATTAAAGACTATGTTCCCAAAGAGAATGACGTAGCCAACGACGTCGTGTGGGACGCGATCGACGAGTTCCAAGATCGATGGGAACGCGGGATAAACGATATGACTGACGATATCGAGGAGGTCGCCGGGCGGCTCGGAAAGGTCGCGATGAACTATGCGGAATTCGACAACAAGGCGAAAGAACGCATGCAAAAGTTCGTAGATGCGACGGGTCGCTTAGAAACGTCAAATCTATTGGAAGGCGTTGACGTTGGGAGCTAAACACTCAGGTGCGCCAGATTTCACTGTTTCAGGCGACCCCTCGGCTATTCGGGCGAAGACTGCGGAGATGCGCACCCTTTCGGGGCAGTACCGGACCATCGCAGACTCGTTGTCTTCGCTCTCGACGGACGGGTGGACCGGCCGCGCGGCCGATCGCTTTCGGGAAAAGTTTTCGGTGGAGCCCGGAAGATGGCAGCAGGCCGCCAACGGTTTCTCAAGTGCGGCAGAAGGCCTTGACGCTTACGCCACGGCCCTCGAAGATGCTCAGCGTACGGCGGCGCAGTGCAAGACCGATTACGAGGAAGGCAATCGCGTCAGCGAACAGGCTCGCAAAGACTATGACGCTGATGTGGAACGGGGAAAAAGGGAAAAAAGAGAGTGGGAAGCTAAGAACGGCCCGGGAACTTTCGATCTGACGATTGAACCGTTTTCCGATCCTGGCGAACCGATCCGGCAGCAAGCTGTCTCGACTTTCAACGAGGCGATAGCCGGCCTTGAGGCTGCGGCTCAAACCTGCGCCGATCTGCTGAGAGGCTCATGCGAGGGCGCCCCCAATAAGCGAAACTGGATCGAAACCGGTTTGGATTTCCTAGGGGGAATCATCTACGGCGCACTCGAGTCGCTTGGCGATGTGGCCTTGTTGGTTGCGAAACTAAACCCGATTTTCATGCCGATAGAATTCGTGTATCCCCTTCTCAGCGGGGAATTGACCTTTGAGGAGTTTGCCGCGAAAAAACAGATCGATGGTGAGACGGCCCTGGCCTTCTTTAAAGCCTTGAAAGAAGACCCCTTCGGCGTTGGAATCGAGATCGGCAAAAGCGTTCTCGATTGGGATACCTGGGCTGACGATCCTGCACGGGCCATCGGCCATTTGATTCCAGACGTTGTCATGACACTCGCCACGGCCGGGACGGGCACAGCCGCTACAAAGTCGTCGTCGATCTTGGCGAAGCTCGGTACGCACGCCGACGACCTCGCCGACGTTGGACGCGCAGCTCGAGGCGTGGATGGCGCCGCAGACGAAGTGAAAAGACTCGACAAGCTTAACCTTGAGGGTGTCGGCGAAGCTCCGAAGGATTTCCGGAAAGCGGAGCGAGAGGGCTTGACGAGAGAGGAGTGGAAAAAGCTGGTGGACGATTGGGTGCGCAGGTTTGCCGAAGCAAACCCCGGCCTGTCCGCCGACTCGATTAGGGCTATTCATTACTACACTACAAACCAGGGGTACAATGAGATGAACGGAGCCTTACGTGATGGCAGAATGGATGAAGTGCAAAAACTGGTTGATGACGCAAAAGAAGGCATCAACCGGCTCCCTTCGTATTCTCAACCGGTCGATCTCTATCGAGGCACGACACTTCCTCGAGAGTTAATTGATGCCATGTTAAGGGACAAAACCTTCTCGGACCCTGCCTTCCTCTCTGCGTCACGCAAACGTTCGGTTGCCAAAATGATGCAGAACATAGCCATGAAAGGAAATGCGGCTGGCGAAGTCCCAGTCTATTTTACAATCAAAGGCAGCACGGTTCCCACCATTGAATCTCTCTCCGCATATGAAACACAGGCCGAGCATGTTTTCTTGCCTGGAACAGACTTCAAGATCCTTGATATGGTTCAGGATGAATTTTATGGCCGTAAGGGATGGAGAGTCACTATGGTGGAGGAGAGGAAGGGGTAATGATGTTTCGAAGACGTTTTGAATGTCTTCGCTTGATTATTTGCGTGAAAGGAGCTTGAAAATGTCGAGCGACAATTCGAATCTCGATTCTTTTATTGAGATCCTTCTTCGCCTTCCTCCCGTTCCGGGAGTGAGTTTCCGTGGATGGATCCACCCCGCCGACCTCGGTGCCGTCGATGTGGCGACGCGACTGATCACCGCCGCGTCGGTTGACATGGCGATTGCCACCGCCGGCTTTTCGACGTCGGACCTCGGTGTGATGGTCGGACGCACCGGACGTGACATCGGTGCGTTTTCGGGAATGCCTGAAGCGGAGGAAATCACGTACGCACCGGGCAGGATATTCCGAGGCTATCCAGTCGAGACGCTCGACGATCTCAACGTGAGAGTTTACGAAGAATGGATCATCGATGAGAGCGGGCAGCCTGTGTCCATGGGAATCGATCCGGACGAGGTGATTGCCATGGTCGCTGCGATGATTCCGGAGGCAAAAGATCAGGCAAAAGACAAGGGACTGGCCGTTCCGAAGGAGTATTGCGATCGCTTCACTTCTCCGCTTGAATGATAGGACTTGCCCAGACGGCGGCGATCAGGCTGGCCGGGCCCGGATGGCGGAAGTCGAAGCGAGTTCGGATCATTCGAATGAAAGGGAAAGTGTGCGGCATGTCTCACAATGAAGAAACGCCGGAGAGGCGCACAGGCGACGCCGTCGCCGTCAACGGCGTCTTTGAAGGCAATCGGATATGGGTCGAGGAAGAGCCGTGGTTCCTCTTCGACGATCGCTTTCCTGTGCGTTTCGAAGACGGGATGCTCGATTGGAGCCGGCTCAGTGAAGCCGAACGCGAAGAGGTGGCGCGAGTAGACGCCCACATGCGCGGCCTTTACGGAATCGTGGACCCGCCGCCGCGGATCCCCGCTCCTGTGCCCGACGTCCCTTGCGAACTGGGCTGGTTCATGCCGATAGACCTGTGCCGAGCCTTGGCGGACAGGCAGGGAAACGTCCTCGAAGGCTGGATCGAAGACCGCCACGAGGTCGTGGGCGAGCGGCGTTTCGCCCTCGAATTCGCGAGCGACGGCGAAATCTGGCTTGCCCTCCGGTCCGACGGCCTGCCGTGGGCCGCTTCGACGCATGCCCGCTATGCCCGTGTGCCGTCCGTTTGGGTCGATGTGGACATGTGGCGCTACGAAGACGGCGATTTCCTGGAGATCGGAGACGAAGTGGAGCGCCCGCAGCAGACAGAGCATGGGAGGCTCAGGACGATCTACGTCGAACGGTGGCCGGATGAAGAAGCGCGGTACGGCACACGGCCGGGCACGGGGGCGCTTCGTGAGGTCCTGACCCCTGTCAAGTGGAGCGGCGAAGTGTGGTGGAAAGACCCTAGCTGGCGAGAAGGCCTGTTCCCCATGGCCGAAGGCGAGCAAAGGATCGACTACAAAAGACTCACCCCGGCTCAAAAGAAGACGGAGGCCGCGACATCTGCCTGCCGCAACATGATGGAATTCTGGGACGAGCCCATTGACCATTTTTCTCGCGAAAACTGTGCTCGGTGGACCGAGCCGATCGGCACAGGCGTGACGCTCGAGGATCTGCGCAGGCACTACGAGTCGATGGGCTTGGAGTCGCCCTACTGAGTGCCTGAAGCACTCTGCCAAGAGCATGCGGGCGTCCTGGCGCGGATTCGGACCCGCTCCGCCGACGGCGGACTCAGCCGTCGGCAGGCTCCGCTTTCCCGTCGTCGGCCTTTTGCTCGGCTCCTGACCTCGGACTTTTGCCCGTCGTTCCGCCCTTGCGATCAGGCTTTCCGGCCGGCTCGACGCCGCGTTCGGCAAGGTCCGCCTCGATCAGAAGTCTGCGAGCCCGGGCCAGCTTGCGTTGCGCCCCGAACAGCCTCACGAGCGCCACGGTGAGGAAGACAGACGCGACCGCCGCCGTCGCGAAGAACAGCGGCGAGGCGATGAGCTGCAAGACGCTCACAAAGTTGTTGAAGAACACTGAGGGCTCCAGACGGTCGGTGCGTTGCTTCGGTGTGACAGCAACCAAGGATATTTTGCACGCTCGTTTCGGCCAGAGAAAACCGCCGCTCCGAAGGCGCACCGGCCAAGGGGTGCAGACTAAGAAAGGGGGCGCAGGTCAAGAAGGGAGGCAGGTCAAGAAGGGAGGCAGGTCAAGAAGGGTGCGCAGACCGAGAGGGCGCAAATCAAGAAAGGGTGCGCAGACCGAGAGAGGGAGTGGAGGCCAAAAGGGGGCGCGCAAGACGCGCAGCCTGAGGGAGACACGCAAACCCAAGGGAGAGGCGTCGGCGGGTCGAGGGGAGGCCTAGAATAGATCGCTGGGAAGGCATCGCCGCACGACGCCGCGAATTCGCTTTGCGAAGCCGACGCGCGCTGCCGGGGAATTCCTCGGGCATGCGCGACGTTGAAGCCAGCGGCGTCCAAACAGGAGGGTAGATGGCGAGAATCACAGGCTGCAGGCGGATCGTGCTCGCCGTGGTGTGCGCATGCCTCATGCTGGCGGGCTGCTCCCGCCCCATTCTCAAGCCGCCTGTGCCTCGTCCGCTTTCGGAAGGCGGGCGGGTCGCCCTCGACTCCCGCGCCAAGGGCCATGTGGGCGGCAACGGCTTCTGGACCAAGGACAGGCTCGCCCAAGCGGTCAGGGGCGCTCACCCGGACCAGGCCGATCCGCCGTCGTCGAATCAGCCGGGCCAGCAAAAGCAGCCTGGGCAGAGGCAGCCGTCGGCCCAGGCGACCCAACTGCCCGCTTCGGCCCTAAAGGACCCCAAGCTTTCGAACGTCCAACTCGGCGAGGGGCCGGTGGGCGTCGGCGAGAACTTCATCGGACTGCCGCAGACGGGAACCTTCTTCTACCGCACGGGGCCGCGCTCGACGGCCGAGTACCACACATGCTCCGGCTCCGTCGTCAATTCGGCTTCGGGGACGATCGTCGTCTCCGCCGCGCACTGCTGGTACAACGTCAACGCCCAGTCGGTCGTGTTCATCCCCCAATTCTCGTGGGTGAACGGCCGGGCTCGAACGCCGTACGGAGTCTGGGAGATGTCCGGTTCCACCATCCACATCGACCCCCGTTACGAGAGCGAGGGCGACGACGGCGTCGCCTACGACGTCGCCGTCCTCAGCGTCGCCCCGAACGTCGCCAACCAAACGATCCAAGAGGTGACGGGCGGGTTCGACATCTCCCTCGACGCGCAGATCGCCCAGCCGAAGGTGGAGATCGTCGGCTACCCGGCCGACGACTCCAGCAATTCGACGTACACCGCCGCCTACCCCCGCCACTGCCTCAACTCGACCTCCGAGTACCAGGAAGCGGGCACGTCTTTCTTCAACATCAAATGCTCCGGAATGGCCAGCGGCGTCTCCGGCGGGCCGTGGCTCGTTCCGAAGACGGTCAACGGCGTGACCAAGTGGTGCATGGTCGCCGTCACGGGCGGCGGCCAGGACGGCGGCGGATACACCGACGACGAATCCGTGGGCGTGCGCATGTCCGGATTCGTCACCGAGCTCATCGCGAAGGCCGAGGCCTTCGACATGTCGAAAGCCGGCGACTGGAGCGGCGCGCGGCTCATGGCGGCCGGCAACTTCGGCGCCGTGGACGGCGCCGACGACCTCGTCGTCTCCTGGCGCAACGGGACGATGGACGTCTTCCTGGGCTCGGGCAGCCTCACGTTCCCGTTCATGGCCTCGCGGAGGGTCTCGCGCGGGTCGTCGTCGTCGAACCTGCCGCCGCGGATGCTCACGACCGCGGACCTCGACGGCTCGGGCCAGGACGACCTCGTCGCCCTTGGGCAGGACGGGAAAGTCATGATGCTCCAGGACCCGGGCTCGGGAGGGTCCCGCCGGCTGATGCATCTCAACCCCCACGATCCGCTCGAATGGGTTCAGGCACGCCAGATCATCGGCGGCGACTTCAGCCCGGACGGCGACCACAAGAGGGACGACCTCCTCGTTGTGTGGGCCGACGGCACGACGAGCGTCTATCTTCACGTGTCCAAACACGGACTGACCAGGGACAAGCCGTGGCCCGTCCACGGCCTCAAAGGCCTGGTCGGCGGCGAAGGCGGCGCGAACGGCCCGCTGGCGAGCGGGATCGACGGCGTCGTCGCAGCGGGGGACTTCGGCGGCGGCCGCCTCACGGACGTCATGGTGGTCGGCAAGGACCGCAGCGGAAGGCCCGCCGCGTGGCTCATCACCGACGACGAGCCGAAGGGTGCCCTCCCGGTCTATCGCATCGCGCCCTACGACATTCGCGCCGCGGGAATCGATCCGAGCCAGGTCAAGGCGCTCGCGGCGGGCGATTTCGACGCCGAGGGAACGGGGTCCGACGTCGTCATCGACATGCGCGGATCGCGGGTGCTCATGCTCGCCAACGTGAAGGCGGGCAAGAAGCCGACGCCCTCCGATGTGACGACGGTCGTCAGCCGGTGATCGGACGAGCGGCTTTCAGCCGGTGACCGCATCGGCAGCCGTCAGCCGGTGATCGGATGGGCGGCCGCCGGGCAGTGACCGATAGAACAGCGGCCAGCCGACGGCCGTGCGAACATCGGTCGGCAGGCGGCCGAATGCCCTTGGCTGACTTGATTTCCGGCTCGCATGCCCGGACTTCGCGTCCCTCCCAGAGGGCGGCGCATCCCGTTTGGGGACCCGTCGCCAGAGATTCGGTTCGCAATTTGTTGCAGACCGTGAAACAGTAGGGAGGTCGGCTCGCAAGGTCCTCCCGGAAGGAGAATGAGAATGACCCGTAGGCCGTTCGCGCGCACATCGGCCGCGTTCGCGGGTCTTCTCATGGCCCTCGGGGCCTGCGGCCAAACGCCGAAGCCGACGTCGCCGTCCGGCGCGGGAGCGTCCACGACGGAGACCGCCCCCGCGCCCACCCTTGCCGCCCTCAAATACGCACCGAAAATTCCGGGAACGGCCGCTCTCCTCGAACGCAAGGAGAGCGGCCCCGGCGAACTCGCGGGCGTCGTCGTCAGCGGAAAAACGGTCGTCTCCGTCCGCCACGACTTCAAAGCGAAAAGCTCGGAGCTGGCCGGATACGCGCCGGGCGAGGCGAAGGCCTCGTGGAAGAAGACCGCAGACGGCTGGGTCGACTGCGTCGGAGACTCGCCCACCGTGTGCCTGACATCGAACTACGAGGACGGCGAATGGTCCGTGAGCGATCCGCGCATCCTCAATCCGGCCAGCGGGCGGTTCAAAGACCTCAGCGTCGGCCCCGCCGGCACCTTCCAATTCGTCGGCGTGCGCGGCGTCGCCTATTTCCTCACCTGGGACGGAACGAAAGACGTCCACGTGACGGGGTTCGACGCCGACGGCGCCCCCGTCGCGGACAAGAACTTGAGAATCGCCGCGCCAAAGACCGCCGCGCCAGAGAATGAGGGAACTGAAGAGAAGCCCTCGGCGTCGCCGGGCGAAAAGGCTTCGCCGACCCCCGGAAAAGCAGCCTCCCCCTCCGCCGCCAAGCGGCCGAAGACGCCTCGGGCTTCGAGCGCTTCGCCTTCGCGCGGCAACTCGCCGTCGCGCGCCGGTTCGTCCGGCTCTCCCGCCGACGTCGCTTCGCCTTCGAACGGCCCGTCGTCGAACGGCGCTCCCTCCGGCACGTCGCCGCAAAAGAAATCCGCGCACAAGCCGGCGACCAGGCCTCCGGCCTCCCAAGCCACGGGAATTCGCGCGCAGATGACCGGCTCTTACCTCGTCGTGCGGACGGACTCTGTGTCGGGCGTCTACTTCACCCGCGGAAATCGCTTTGTCAAGAAGGATTTCGACGGCGCTTGCGCGGCGCTCAAGGACGGAGTGATCTGCGAAACCGAATCGGGCCTGGTCGGCATCGGCGCCGGGGCGGACGACGCGTGGGAACTCGAAGCCGACGTGACCGTGCTGAGCTCGGCCGTCGAGTCCGACTCCAGCCTTGCGGACGCCGAAGCGGACATGCGCTCGCGGCTTGGCCAGGCCAATGGCGTGGACGACACGGCGCCGGGCGAAGACCCCGATGCCTCGGCGCAGCCGACGCCGTCAGACGGAGCGGGCGGCGATGCAGCGGGCGAAGGCGCAACAGGCGGGAACGCAGCCGGCGGGAACGCCGCGGGCAAGGACGCCTCCTCCGATTCGAGCGACACGGCGTCCCCCCTTCCCCCGGGCAAACGATACTTGGCCGCGGGTCCGAAGGCGCCGGTGCTCCTTTCCGCCGGCGACGGGAAGCTCTCAATCGACGGCAAGCGCAGCGCGGCCATCGGCGAGGCGCGGGTCAAGGGCGTGGACCTCAGTCACGACATCGCCGTCGTCAACGTCGAAACCCGCGGCAAGTCTGCGGGCGAATCCAGGGCGCCCGCCATCGTTTCGTCGATCCTCGTCGACGGCGACGGCGCGACGCTCGCCGGAATCGACAAGACACGCGCCGACCGGCTGTTCGCAGAGGCGAACGGAGGCGACGTGCTGCGGCCGTACGGCTTCGCCTGGCAGGGGAGCCGTTTGGTCTACACGGACCTGACCGAGGCGGTCATAGGCGTGTATCGAACCGCGGGGAAGGGCAAATGACGGCGCTGCGACCCGACTGGCGAGGGATCGAGGCACGGCTGCGGCTGCGCCGAGGTCGCGCAAGCGGAGAGAGGCCGGCATGAACGGAAAGAGCCTCGACGCAAGCGGCGGCGAACGGACGAAGGTCCGCGTGGACGTTTGGCTGTGGAGCGTGCGCCAATGCAAGACCCGCTCGCTGGCGACGTCGGAGTGCAAAGCCGGACACGTCAGGGTCAACGGCGAGACGGCCAAGCCCTCAACTCCCGTCCGAGTCGGCGACGAGGTGCGCTATCGGTACGAGGGATTCGATCGGATCCTCAAGGTCACGGGCGTCATTTCGAAGCGGACGAGCGCGCCATTGGCGCAGGCGTGCTACGAGAATCTCACGCCGGAGCGCCCGCACGTGAGGATTCCCGTGATGAGGCGCGAGCCCGGAACGGGCAGGCCGACGAAGAAGGAACGGCGCGAGCTCGACAGGCTGTTCGGCCGGGACTCCAACTTCGGCCGCCTCGACTGATGCCGCTGGCCGAGAACGCTCGCCGGTCCAAGGGCGGCACAGGGAGAAGAATCTGGCAGCCCGGGAGAAAGATTCAGGACTCCGCCCCCGCTGAGGAAACCGGGGCTGGCGAACCCGCGCCGTCGGATCCGCCCGGCGGTGCGATTCGTTTCGCGGAGAGCAGGCCCGCGACGTAGTAGGAGAACCGCCACATCACCCACTCCAACGGCCCGCGTCTGTAGAAGAGACGCCACAGGCCGCATACGATCAGGGCGCCGACGGACATCCACAGCACGGCCTCCCAGCTGTTGTTCGCAAGGTCCGGCATCGTTCCGAGGACCACGAGGTGGGTTGCGTAGACAGTCAGCGACATGGAGCCGACCGCGGCAAGCGGCCGAAGCGCGTTGCGGGAAGCCCGGCCGATGAGCAGGCAAAGCCCGGTCAGCGCGATCGCGAAGCCTCCCGATCCGACCACTTCGAACACCGTATTGGCGTGAGGGTTGGCCGTAATCAGCTGCGAGGCCGGGTCGAAGGCGACCGGCGCCCAGTCGAAGGCATGCTCGCGCTGATCGCTGTCGGGGTCGGCCGGAGGCGGGTCTGTCTCGCCGCCCGATGGAGCGGCGGCGCGGCCCCCTTCGCTTTCATCCGTCACGACGGCCCCGCGCACCTGCAGAGCGTCGCCAGAGTCGAACAAAGTATGCGTGAGGATGTAGCTTCCCCCGTACCCGAGGGCCATCAAAACCGCGCCCAAAGCGACAAGCTTCGCTTGGCGCCTCGTCTCGGCGATGCATGACTTGCCGATCGCCATTCCCGCGAAGATGAAAGCCATGTAGACCAGCCCCGGGTAGTTCCCGGCGATGAGCATCGTCCACAGGAACGGGTCGTTCTCCTGCGCGGCAAGCCCGAGCGAGGCCGTCAACCAGACGATCGCCACGGAGACAATCGGGCCGACGACGGCCGTTGCCGCAGCAGCCGTCCACAGCCTGCGCGCGCTCCACGATGTGAAGGGCAGAGCCAAGACGAACCAGACGGCGTAATAGCCGAGGATGACGATGACGGGCAGATTGAGCAGAGACGTCAACATTGAGAGAAAGACGAGCATGAAGGCCCGCCCGACAATGCGCTTGCGCGCGATCGCCATGCGCTCGCCGGTGTAGGGCGCGTCCCTGCCCGTCAGAAGGGACAGCGACACCCCGGCGACGAGGGCAAAAAGGATGCCGGAGCGCCCGCTGGGGATGTCAGACAGGATCGAGTGGGTCGATGACCACCTGTCGTCGCCGTCGCCGATCGGCGCGAAGTTGACGTAGACCATTCCCAAGACCGCCAAACCTCGCGCGATGTCCAAACCGCCGATCCGCCCGGGTCGCCGGGCGGTCTCCCCGCTCAGGGCCGCGGAACGGCCGCCCGAGGCGTCCGCCGCAGAATCTTGCGGGTTGAGAGCGGCCTGTTCCTCCGGCAGGGAGGCCTGCGTCTGAGCGGCGGCGTCGGAGTCTCCGGCGTCGCCGTTTGAGGAAAACGAAGCGGGCTCGGTGATGCTCATGACACAAGTCTAAGGGAGCCAAAGGGGTGAGAGCTAAGGCTTGCGTGCGCAGACCGGCTGGGCGAGGGCCGCCCGGGCTGGCGCGTCCGTTTCATTGGGCGCCGCGACGTGGAAGAATGTCGGGGTACAAGCGGGCAACCCTGAACGAGGAGAATCATGACGCCGCCGAAGATCAAGCTGGTCGATTCCGTCAAGGCGATCAACTGGAACAGAATCGAGGACGAAAAGGACCTGGAGGTCTGGGATCGCCTCACCGGCAACTTCTGGCTCCCCGAAAAGATTCCGCTCTCGAACGACATTCCCTCGTGGAACACCCTCAAGCCCCACGAGCAGCAGATGACCACCCGCGTGTTCACCGGGCTGACGCTGCTTGACACCGTGCAGGGAACCGTGGGGGCAGTTTCGCTCATTCCCGACGCCGTCACTCCTCACGAGGAAGCCGTTCTCACGAACATCGCCTTTATGGAATCGGTTCACGCCAAATCATATTCTTCGATATTTTCCACCCTTATATCCACGGAAGAGATCGACGAGACTTTCAGGTGGTCGGAAGAGAACGAGCATCTTCAAAAGAAAGCCAAGATTATCCTCGACTACTATCGGGGCGACGACGCCGAAAAGCGCAAGGTGGCCTCGACGATGCTCGAATCTTTCCTCTTTTACTCGGGCTTCTACGCTCCGATGTACTGGTCCGCCCACGCCAAGCTCACGAACACGGCCGACCTCATCCGCCTTATCATTCGCGACGAAGCCGTCCACGGCTACTACATCGGCTACAAGTACCAGAGGGCGCTGGCCAAGTCCTCGCAGCAGCGGCGCGACGAGCTGCAGGAGTATGCCTACAGCCTGGTGATGGACCTCTACGACAACGAAGAGCTTTACACCGAGTCTCTCTACGACGAGATGGGGCTGAGCGAGGACGTCAAGATGTTCCTGCGCCACAACGCGAACAAGGCCCTGAACAACCTCGGGTACGAGGCGCTGTTCGGGCCGGACCAGACCGCCGTCAACCCGTCCATCCTCGCGGCGCTCTCGCCCAATGCGGACGAAAACCACGATTTCTTCTCCGGGTCGGGCTCCTCGTACGTGATCGGCACGACCGAGGCGACGACCGACGACGACTGGGACTTCTGAGAGGGCGCGGCTCACGGCCCCGCGGGTGGCGATTGTCACTGCCGCCGCGGGGCTCGATTCTTTCTGCGAAAAATCCGACGCCGCCGCCCGAGGTTGACGATTAAATCAAGCAAAGCCCCTGTTTTTCTTCTGGGCGTTTTCGAGGCGTCCACCCGAAGTGGCTGGCCGGCTCGGCTTGCGGGATGACGGGTGAAGCCTTTGCTTTCCTTACTCTTGACGTAGTCGCTCCGGTTCACGCACTTGGAGCGGCCTTCCGCGGCCCGTGTGGGGATGCGGGCCGCGGGGCGGCGGGATCTCCGACGTCGCCCCGCGGGGCCTGGGAAAGCCTCCCTCGCAGACTGTTCGGAATTCTTGCAGGCGCCTTGTGGCCGACTTTACATACGGGTAGAGTTCCCCATAGCCCCGGAGGGGCTGGAAAACACCGCTTAATCTACGATTGACCTATGCCATGGGAATCATTCCCCACACGTGCCCACATTTGAACAACGCCCATGGCTCAACACGCAAGGACAATTTCATGACAACTTCCTCACCAATCGGGGTCCGCCGGAGAGTGCCGGGGATCCTCACGCTCATTTGCACGCTCGCGCTGAGCCTTGGTGCGCTCCTCTCCATGCCCACCGCGGCGAGTGCGAATGAAGTCAAGGTTGTTACCGGCATCACGGTCGAGAACACGTCGCGCGACGGCCAGTCGACGCCGCACCACGTGTGGGACATCACCAAGGTGAAGTTCACGGTGGACACGACCGGATCCGGTGCAAAGGCCGGCGACACCTTCACCATCGGCCTGCCTGACTCGATGCGCACCCAGATCACGTCGTTCCCGATGTACGCGAACGACGGCAAGACCGAGGTCGCCAAGTGCACGGTCCCCGGCGGCGCCGGCCAGACGCTGACCTGCACCTTCACCGACTACGTCAATTCCCACCCCGACATGAAGGGCGGAGGCTGGGTTCGGACCCAGATCTCCAAGTCCGAAGGGGTTCAGAACTTCACGTTCAAGGTTCCCGGAAACCCGATCGTCGTTGAGATTCCGGGCGGAATGATCAAGCCCGGCGACCTGCGCGGGCTGCCCGAGAGGGCGTACAAGCAGGGCTGGGTCGAGGGCGAGGTCAGCCCCAACCTCTTCTACTGGAGGATTTGGGTCAACGCCGGAGCCTACGCCAACAGCGGGCAGATCACGGTCAACGACACCTTCAGCGACGACCACGGCGGGTACAAGCTCTCGGACGAGTCCGGGCGGCAGCCCGTTCTGCGCGTGTGGAAGGATTCGAAGAAGTTCGAATCCGGGGCCGACGCCGACGAGACGATCAATGTCGGCCAGAGCGTCGACGGCGGGACTTTCCGTTTCCAGCCCAACGAGAAGGGCTTTCAGGCGAGCTGGCCGCGCCAGGACGGCTACGTCTACGAGCTCGGGTACTACACGGTTCTCAAGGACCCCTCGCAGGTCAAAGCCGGCGACGCCATACAGAACCACGCGAACATCAACGGCTCGGACGTCAAGAGCGACGCCGCCATCGTGACCCTCGGCGCCGGAAGGCTCGACGGGGCCGGCTTCGGCTCCATCAGCGTGACCAAGGCGCCGCTCACGGGCGACGCGGCCTCGCAGGTCGACGCCGCGAAGGAGTACACCGTCAAGGCCTCCTACACCGTCGACGGCAAGGAGAAGTCCGACACTCTCAGCCTCAAGGCCGGCGGCCCCGCTAAGACGATCGGCTCCCTCCCCAAGGGCACGAAGGTCACCCTTTCCGAGATCAAGCCGACCGACGACGGAGTGGCGTGGGGCGACCCCGTCTTCTCCTCGAAGGATTCGAACGTCAAGGTGGCCGACGGCGGCAAGAGCGCCGTCGTGACCGTC
>CAJPTB010000004.1 GCA_905373325.1 uncultured Ancrocorticia sp. | reverse complement strand
CTTCCCCCGTACCGTTCAGACGACGTCTTCGCCCTCACTGCGCGGCGAGAACGGCCCGTCCGGCGTCGCCGAGGAGCCAGCGGGCGACGGCGAGATTGCGGGATGCTCTCGCGTTTCGGGGAGAATCGGCGTCGGAACGGGGAGAATCGGCGTCTCGAGGCGGGGAGGGAATAGCGTCCACGAATCAAGTCTCGCACGCGGCGCTGCGCCTACGGCGAAAAGCTGGCACTCATCGCATGCGAGTGCTAATCTTTCATCAGGCGCAGCGAAAGCTGCCCGTGCCCGGTTCGGGCCCGGCCCCCGCGACGGCGGGTCCCGCGTCCAGGCTTTCTCAACCAAAGCACGAGTATATAGAAGGGGGATCCGCAGTGTCGGTCTCCATCAAGCCGCTTGAGGATCGCATCGTGATCCAGCAGCTCGAAGCAGAAACCACGACGGCTTCCGGCCTCGTCCTTCCGGACACGGCGAAGGAAAAGCCGCAAGAGGGCAAGGTCCTGGCCGTCGGGCCGGGCCGCGTCGACGATCAGGGCAACCGCGTGCCCGTCGACGTCAAGGTAGGCGACGTCGTCATTTACTCCAAGTACGGCGGGACCGAGATCAAGTACGGAGCGGACGAGTACATTATCCTGTCCTCGCGCGACGTGCTCGCGGTCGTCGAGAAGTAATCGAGAGGCGGTCGGCCCAGGGTCGACGCGCAATCGAATCGAAGGGGCGGCGCTCTGTCTGGGGCGCCGCCCCTTCGTCATGTCCCAAAGACGCTTTGTCGCGCTCGCGGATGCTTTGCGGTCGCAAGAAGGCTTGTCGCGTTTGCGAGCGTGTTTGATCGCCGGAGGCCGCCCGCAGACTCGGCTTCCCCGGCCTCAGACCTCGGCGAGCCTTGTTTCCTCAGCCTCAGACTCCCGCGGGCTTGGCTTTCCGGGAGGGGTCAGTCTTCCGGCCGGACCCAGTTTCCCGACCGCCCGCCGGATTTGGCGACGATCTTCGCTTCCGCCACCACGGCCGAGCGGTCGATACCTTTGACCATATCGACGACGGCGAGCGCCGCGACCGTCACGGCAGTCAGCGCCTCCATCTCGACGCCCGTCCTGTCGGCCGTTCGCGCTGTCGCGCGAATCGCCACGCCTCCGTCGGCCAGCTCCACGTCCACTTCGCAGCCGTGGAGGCCTATGACGTGGGCGAGGGGAAGCAGCGTGGGCGTTTTCTTGGCGGCTTGGATCCCGGCGACTCTCGCCACCGCGAACACGTCTCCCTTCGGCACGGAGCCCTCTCTCAGCCGCGCCATGACGGCGTCGGAGCACTCGACGCGGGCCACGGCCGTCGCCTCGCGAACCGTCGGCTCTTTCGCCGTCACGTCCACCATGTGCGCGGCGCCGTCTGAGCGCAGATGGGCAAGGCCGCCGGGAGAGGTTTCTTTTCCGTCAGCCATTGGCGCCTCCTTCGGTTGGAATGAATCCCAGCGTGTCGCCGGGCCGCACGCGTTCGACGTCGGCCGGCACGACGCCGAGCCCGTCCGCCGAGGGAAGCGAGGCGACAAGGTGCGAGCGTGAGCCGAGTTCGTGAATGGGGAACGCGCGCCCGCCGTCCAAACGCAGGGGGATGAACTGGACTTTCCCGTGAGGCGAGGCCCATTCGGCGCCCGCAACGGCCTGCCCGACCGTCGGCTCGACGGTGCTGGAGCGCCCCGCGAGCACCCGGATCATGCCGGCGACGTACACGTGGAAGCTGACGTAGACCGACACCGGGTTGCCGGGCAGGCACGCCGCCGGCACGGACCGTCCGCCGACGCGGGCGGTCCCAGCGCCCTGAGGCCCGCCGGGCTGCTGGGCGACGTGGTGGAAGCGCATCGTGGGGCCGGAAAGGGCCTGCCGCACCGTCTCGTACGCCCCCGCGGATATGCCCCCCGCGGTGACGAGCAGATCGATCTCCGGCGCGGACGCCAGAATCGCGAGCATAGCCTCGGGGTCGTCCGCGCTGCGCCATCTGGCGACGACGTCGCCCCCCGCCTGCGCCGCGAGCCCGGCCAGAAGGACCCCGTTCGAGTCGGGGATGCGGCCCTCGGCCAGTTCCCCGCCCGGGGCGACGAGTTCGCTTCCCGTGGTGAGAATTCCGATGCGCGGACGGGGCCGGACGAAGAGCGTCCCGCAGCCCGCCGACGCCGCCGCCGAGACCGCGGCGGGGGAGAGCACGACGCCCGCGGGAAGGACGGGTGCGCCCGCATCGAGGTCTTCGCCCTTGAAGCGCACATTGGCGCCCGGAGCCTGGGCCGCTCGGATCGTCACCGTCGGGGGCGCCTCGCTCACGCCGGGCGCATGATCCGTGTCTTCCACCTTGACGACGGTGTCCGCGCCGTCGGGCATCGCCGCTCCCGTCATGATCCGAACCGCCGTCCCCGGCTCGAGCGCGCGTTTGCGCGTGTCCCCGGCTGCAGCGTCGCCGCAGACGGGCAGCGTGGCCGGAATGCGGGCGACGTCGGCGTGGCGTACGGCGAAGCCGTCCATCGCGGAGTTCGTGAACGGGGGAACGCTTAGGCGTGCGAACACTTCCCGCGCCAGCACGAGCCCGGCCGAGGCCGCCGCGACGGGCGGAGCCGAACGGCCCGGCCAGACGGCGCCGGGCTGGGCTTCCGCGAGCGGCCGCGCACCCTCCCGGCCGGTTCCGTAGGGCAGGGCGTCGATGGCGCATTCGAGCGGCTCCAACGGCTCGACGAGCCCCTCGAGGAATGCCCGATGCTCTGAAACGCTGAATCTCACGCGGACTCCAATCCCGACCAGCTGTGGCTGCCGTCGGCCATGATCTGCTTCTTCCACACCGGCAGGCGAGCCTTGACTTCGTCCACCAGGGCCTCGGCTGCGGCAAAGGCCTGGGACCGGTGCTCGGCGGCCACCGCGACCACCATGACGAGGTCGCCGACGTCCAGCAGCCCCGTTCGATGCCAGGCCTCGACGCGGTGAACGCCTTGGCGCAGAGTCAGGCCTTCCGCGATCGACCGCAGAATGCGCGCGGCCGAGGGGTGCGCCGTGTACTCGAGCGCGGCCACGGTCGCGCCGCCCGAATGGTCGCGGACGGTTCCCTGGAACATCGCCACGGCGCCGCAACGCGGGTCGTGCGCATCCTTGCAAATTGCAGCGGCGTCCAGCCGCTGGGCCGTCAGCCCGGTGTGAACGACGTCGAGCATCTCACCCTCCCGCGAAGGGCGGCAGCACCTCGACGACGGCGCCGTCGCGAAGAGGCGTGTCCGTTCCCGACTCGCGTTCGTCGACGAGAAACGAGGAAATGTCGGCAACCCGTGCGAAATCAGGGAACTCGCCGACAAGCTCGTCTATGAGCGCACGGAGGGTCTCGGGCGCCGAGGAGCGCGGGAACGTCATGCTGTCGGTCTGGACCGCTTCGGCGGCGCCTCCGTAGAAGCGCACGGTCAGCCGCCCGCCGCCCGCCGGCCGCCGGCCCTCCTGTTCGCACAGCGTCACCTTTGCGACGACCGGGTTGTCCGGGTCGGCGGCGAAGTCGACGTCGACGTCCGCGCCGCAGGCGGCCTGGACGATGCGCTCAACGGCGCCGCGGCGCAATTCGAGGGCCAGGGGATCCGGAAAGGCGGGGTCGGTGTATGGGCAGGCGTTGAGGATGAGGCACGACGGCGAAGTCGGATGCGAGGTTGCCGCAAAGCCCATATTCGTAAGAAAACGGCGGATGCAGTCGGCGTGGCTTGCGAGGGGGAAGTCTGAGCGGCCGGAGGCTTTCGGGCCGTCCGGGAGCTTGGCCGACTCGTTGTCGGACACAGCCTGTTCTCCCCACCTCGCGCCGATGTCGTAGGCCGCCTCGACCGGATTGGAGGCGTTGACGCGGAGCCAGGCGAGCATGGCCGAGACGCTTTGTTCGAGGAGCTGGCCGGCGAAAGCGGCGTTTGCGGGCGCGAGTGTGAGGTATCCGAGAGCGGGCCTGCCGCGCCCGGAAACCGGCAGCTGTTCGCGGGTGACCAACCCCGAATTGTAGAGGGCCTCGATGGTCTCGCGAACGGACGAGGAGTGCAGGCCGCTTTCCTTGGCCAGCTGGGTGACGGTCACCGGGACGTTGTGGCGTGAGACGGCGATCAGAAGCGAGTGCTGCGCAGGGGTCAATCGGGCGATCGCAGACAGCAGATCGCCGAATCGATGGCGCTTGGCGCTCACGGACCCTCCTTTGCAGATTGCGTTTCGCCCTTTGACCGGCATTCTACGCGCGCCGTCGCCGGCCGGCCGCGCCTACGAGGCACAGCGGGCCGCGCCTCGGGCTTCGCCGGCTCGGGGCTGCGTGCGAATTCACCAGCCGCGCGGACGGGACACGGGCTTGGCGCGGTCGCGCGAACGATAAACCACCTGGGGCCGGGTCAGGTAGCCCACCGGGGCCGAGACGACATGGACGAGGCGCGTGAAAGGCCAGATGCAAAAGAGCAGAAGGCCCGCCACGATGTGCAGCTTGAAGGTCATGGGGACGTCAAGCATGAGTTCGGGCTTCGGACTGAACGTGAAGATCGAGCGGAACCACGGGCTGATGGTTTCGCGGTAGTTGTATCCCTCATGCCCGCCGAAGATCTGCGAGCTGACCGTGGCAACCGTCCCCAAGACGATGGGAATCGTCAGAAGGACGTAGGTGACGATGTCGTTGCGGGTCGTGGCCAACCGTACGGACTTCACGACGAAGCGTCGATAGATCAGCCCCACCAATCCAACGATCGTCATAAGGGCGGCGATAGAGCCGAGCACGGTGGCGCCAAGATGGTACATGTGCTGCGAGACGCCGAAGGTCTCAGTCCATGAGGCGGGTACGGCCAAGCCGACCACGTGCCCTCCGGCAACGCACAGGATGCCGATGTGAAAGAGGGGGGAGGACCACCGCAAGATGGCCTTCTCGTTCCATTCCGAGGAACGGCTCGTCCACCCATACTGGTCGCTGCGGTAGCGCCAGAGAAGGCCCGCCACGAGCAGGACGAACGACACGTATGGAAGTGCGACCCATAGGAGGGTATCGAGAACGGTCATGGTTGCAGCCTTTCCTGCGACGTCGGGAAAGGGGTGGCGGTCAGATCGCCTATGCCCACGAGTTCGGTGGGCGGCCCCTGGCTGATGAGCTTTCGATAGCCTTCGATCGCTTCCGGGCTGGGTTCCGGAAGCGTCAGGACGAGTGCGTTGAGAAGGTGGGCGTAAGGCGAATCGGCGCTGCGCAGAGCCGTGCGGAGCACCTCTATTCCCTCCCGGTTCGCCCCCAGCAGGTCTTCGCCGACGCCGGATTCGTCGAGGGCGCAGAACTCCAAAACCACGGGCAGGTGGTCGGGAAGCTCTTCGCGAGCCGGCTCGAAGCCCGCGCGGGCCATGACCTCTTTGAAAGCGAGGATCGCTTGGCCGCGCCCTCGTGTGTCGCCCTGCGAATAGTAGGTCAACGACAAAGCGCAGCGCCGACGCTGGTCGAAGGTCTCGACGTAGAGAACCTGAAGTGCGCGCAGCCCCATCTGTTCTGCCTGCGTGCAGAAGGCCTCCAGTTCTTCGGCCACCTCGTCCGGCAGAGCGTGCAGCTCCGCCCTGACCGCGGCGATCTCGCTTTCGAGGGCTTCGTCGGGGTAGTCGAGCAGCAGCGAGCACGCCATGCGTATAATCCGGGCCTGGTCGGCGTCGACCCGTATGCGGCGTTTGCTCGGGATCCTGGGGATTCCCACGAATGTGCTCATCGGAGAACCTCGAGGGGGAGCATGCGGCGTCCGTCCGAACGGGTGGGGTTCATGCCCGGGCCGACCCCGTGGAACGCTTCGACGTCGTAGGAGACCGGGCAGCCTTCGAGCTCCGAAATCCCGCGGGGAAGCTCCGGGCTGGCCGTGGGTATGACGTACCTTTCGTCGTACTTGGCGATGGCCAGAAGCCTGTACATCTTTTGGATGGTCGCCCCGTCCATGCCCACCGAGGCGGCGATGCTCTCGTTGCCTTCGCGGCCCATGAACACGTCGCGCATGTAGGAGCGCATGGCCGCCAGGCGCCTGAGCGAGAGCTCGACGGGGGCGGTGTCGCCCGCGGTGAAGAGCCCGGCCAGATACTCCATGGGAATGCGCATTTGCGAGATCGCCGACAGCAGCACCCTGTGGTCTTCGCCGTCGTTGCCCGAGGCGGTGACGGCGTCGACGACGGGGCTGAGCGGCGGAACATACCAGACCATGGGAAGCGTGCGGAACTCGGGATGGAGGGGAAGCGCCACGCCGTAGGTGGAGATAAGGTCCCAAATGGGCGATTCCTGGGCGGCGGTGATCCACGAATGCGGCACGCCGTTCATGTGCGCCTGCGCGACCACCTCGGGGTCGTGGGGGTCGAGCAGGATCTCCTTCTGCGCGGGGAAAAGACTCCGTTCGTCTTCCTGCGCGGCGGCCCATGTCACGCGGTCGGCGTCATAGAGGACAACCCCCAGATAGCGCAGGCGGCCAACGCAGGTTTCCGAGCACACCGTCGGCTGGCCCGCCTCCAAGCGCGGATAGCACAGCGTGCACTTTTCGGCTTTGCCGGAGTTGTGATTGAAGTAGACCTTCTTGTAGGGGCAGGCCGAGACGCACATGCGCCACCCGCGACAGGCGTCTTGATCGACCAGGACGATGCCGTCCTCCGTCCTCTTGTACATCGCGCCCGAGGGGCAGGCCGAGACGCATGCCGGGTTGAGGCAGTGTTCGCAGATGCGCGGCAGGTAGAACATGAAGGAGTCTTCGATGTTCTTGGCGACCGAGAGGTTCATCTGCTTGAGCGTTGGATCCGAGTCCAACGTCTCCATGGAGCCGCCCAGATCGTCGTCCCAGTTCGGACCCCACTCGATGGTGTCGATATTCTCGCCGGTGATGCGCGATTTGGCTCGGGCCACGGGGATGTTCGCCGAGCCCGCGGGGGCGGAGAGCAGCTTGTCGTACTCGTACGTCCACGGCTCGTAGTAGTCGTCCATGCCGGGCAGCGTCGGATTCGAGAAGATCTTCGCAAGGCTGGCCAGACGCCCGCCTTGGCGCAGCTGGAGCTTGCCCGACTTCGTCCTGCGCCAGCCGCCCTTCCAAGTTTCCTGGTCCTGCCAGGTGCGCGGATAGCCCACGCCGGGCCGCGTCTCGACGTTGTTGAACCACATGTACTCCGTGCCTTCGCGGTTCGTCCACGCCTGCTTGCAGGTCACCGAGCAAGTGTGGCACCCGATGCACTTGTCGAGGTTCATGACCATTGCGATCTGCGCCATGACCTTCATCAGAACTGCACCTCCTGGCTGCGGCGGCGGATCATCGTGACCTCGTCGCGCTGATTGCCCGTGGGCCCGTAGTAGTTGAATGCGAAGGAAAGCTGGGCGTACCCGCCGATGAGATGGGTCGGCTTGAGAAGGATGCGCGTCAGCGAATTGTGGGTTCCGCCTCGCCTGCCCGAGCGTTCGTTGAGCGGGGTGTTCATCGTTCGCTCCTGGGCGTGGTGCATGAACACGGTGCCTTCGGGCATGCGGTGGGAGACGACCGCCCTGGCCGAAACGATGCCGTTTCGGTTGTAGGCCTCGACCCATTCGTTGTCCTTGACGCCGATCTTCTCCGCGTCCTGGGGGCTCATCCAGATGGCCTGGCCTCCGCGCCCCAACGTCAACATGTGCGGATTGTCGAAGTACTGGGAGTGGATCGCCCATTTGTTGTGAGGGGTGAGGTAGCGCACCGCGACTTCGGCCGTTCCCTCCGGCGAAACCCCCGTGGCGCCGAGTTTGACGTCTCCGTACAAATGGTGAAGGTCCAAAGGAGGGCGGAAGATTGGCAGCGTCTCGCCGAGCTCTTGCATCCAATCGTGGTCGATGTAGAACTGCGGGCGCCCGGTCAGCGTGTGCCAGGGCTTGTTCCGTTCGACGTTCTGGACGAAGGCGCTGTACCGGCGCCCGCCGTGCTCGGAGCCCGACCACTCGGGCGAGGTGATGACGCTTCGCGGCTGGATCCGGGTGTGGTCGAAGCTGATTCTGCGTTCCTCGTCGCCGAGAGCCAAGTCCGCCATCTCGGTTCCCGTTCGGGCCTCCAGGCGTTTGAATCCCTGGTAGGCCAGCCGCCCGTTGGTCGTGCCCGACAGGCGCAAAACGGCGTCGGCGGCCTTGACGTCGCCGTCGACGAGCGGGCGTCCGGCCCCCGGCCCGTAGTCTTGCGGAGCCGTTCCGTTCAGTCTGCCGAGGTAGTCGACCTCTTCGTCTGGAGTGAGCAGGAGCCCCTTGATCGGCATGCCCGCCTTCTCGACGAGCGGGCCGAGGGTGTCGAACTTATGGCCAATCTGCGTGTAATCGCGTTCTATGCCGACGATTTTCGGCATTGTCACGCCGGGGACCCACGGGTTGTCGGACGGGACCGCCCCGGCGGGATTGGCGAATTCGTCCGGGGTGTCGTGGCTGAGCGGCGCCGCCAGCGCGTCGATTTGCGTTCCCAGATGCCTGGAAGCCATCCCGGAGACGAGGTAGGCGAGGGTCTGGAAGGTCTCGAAATCGGTGCGGGCCTCCCACGGCGGGTCGACCGCCGCGTTGAACGAGTGCATGAACGGGTGCATGTCCGTCGACGACAGGTCGTGCTTTTCGTACCAGGTCGCGGCCGGAAGGACGACGTCGGAGTGCAATGTGGTCGAGGTGTTGCGGAAGTCGGCCGTCCACATGAGGTCGAGCTTGCCGTTGACGGGCTCCCTCCACGTCATCGAGGCCGGACGCCGATCTTCTTCAAGTTCCACGGCATTGACGTCGTTGTTGGCACCGATGAGGTGGCGAAGGAAGAACTCGGTTCCCTTGGCGGACGAACCCAGCAGGTTGGTGCGCCAATTGGCGAGGATGCGCGGCACGTTCTCGGCGGCGTCGGGGTCCTCCACGGCGAAGCGAAGCCTGCCTTCGCGCAGCTCGCGCGAAACGTACTCTCCGGGGGCCAGCCCGGCCTCTTTTGCCTCCCTGCCCAGCGCAAGCGGGGATTTGTTGAACGTCGGATAGCTCGGCATCCAGCCGCGCTGGGCGGACTCGACCAGGCAGTCGGCCGTGGTTTTGCCGTTGAGCGCGCCGGCGGCGGTCGGGCTCGCCATGAGCTTGACCTGCGCGCCGTCGTAACGCCACTGACTGGTGGAAACGTAGTACCACCCGGTGGAGATCATCTGCCGCGCGGGGCGCTGCCAGTCCAGGGCGAAGGCGTAGTTCGCCCAGCCGGTGATGGGGCGGACCTTCTCCTGGCCGACGTAGTGCGCCCATCCGCCGCCGTTGACGCCCTGGGTCCCGCACATCGTCGTCAGCGCGAGGAAGGTGCGGTAGATCGTGTCAGAATGGAAGTAGTGATTCGTCCCCGCGCCCATGAGGATCATCGAGCGCCCGCCGGATTCGAGCGCGTTGACGGCGAATTCCCGGCCGATCTTGATGGCTGCGCCGGCGGGCACGCCCGTGAGCTCCTCCTGCCAGGCAGGAGTGCCGGGGGCGGTCGAATCGCCGTAGCCGGAAGGCCACTGGCCCGGCAGCCCCTCGCGCCCCACGCCGTACTGCGCGAGCAGAAGGTCGAAGACGGTCGTGACCAGGCGGCCGCCGACTCTGCGGGCGGGCACTCCGCGGTACATGACGCCGGCTCCGATCGAACCCTGGCCCTCTTCGGCCGGAAGGTCGAATCGCGGCAACGCGACGAGGGCGGGCTCCCAGGCGTCAGTGTCCATGACCGACATCACGGGCTCGACGCCGTCGAGTTTGAGATTCCAGTGACCGGCGCCTTCTTCGCCGAAATGGTCGGCCAGCGTGCCGCCCGGATCCTTGAGGGCGCCGTCGGCCTCCATGACGAGCGGGCGGAAGTCGTTATGCTCGGTGCGCACGGTGGTTCCGGCGGGCGCAAGATTCGCGGTGTAGAACTTGCCCGGAACATAGGTCTCCATGTGCGAGGGGCTCGCATCGATCGCGTGGTCGAGCTGGATGAGGAACGGGCTGTCGGAGTAGCGCTTCATGTAGTCGATGAAGTACTGCTCGCGCCGGGCCAGGAAAAACTCCTTGAGAATGACGTGCCCCATGGCGATGGCCAGCGCCGCGTCGGTTCCGGGCTGAACTCTCAGCCAGTCGTCGGCGAACTTCGTGTTGTCGGCGAAATCGGGGGAGACCACCACCACTTTTTGTCCGTGGTAGCGGGCCTCGGCCATGAAATGGGCGTCGGGCGTGCGCGTTAGCGGGACGTTCGACCCCCACATGATGAGATACTGCGAGTTGAACCAGTCGCCGGATTCGGGGACGTCCGTCTGATCGCCGAACATCTGCGGGCTCGCCGGGGGAAGGTCCGCGTACCAGTCGTAGAAGGAGAGCATGGTCGCGCCGATGAGCTCGTGGAATCGCGAGCCCGCCGCATAGGAGATCATCGACATCGCGGGGATGACCGAAAAGCCGGCGATGCGGTCCGGACCGAATTCTTTGATCGTGTGGACGTACGAGGCGGCGACGATCTCCATAGCCTCTTCCCACGTCGTGCGCACCATTCCGCCCGTTCCGCGGGCGGATTTGTAGGCTTTGGCCTTGACGGCGTCGCCGACGACGTCGCCCCATGCCAGAACAGGGTCGCCCAGGCGGTCTTTGGCCTCGCGGTACATGTCCAACAGCACCCCGCGGACGTAGGGATACTTGATGCGCGTGGGCGAGTACTCGTACCAGGAGAATGCGGCGCCGCGGGGGCACCCGCGCGGTTCGTACTCGGGCATGTCGGGGCCGGTGGTCGGGTAGTCGGTCTGCTGAGACTCCCAGGTGATGATCCCGTCCTTGACGTAGATCTTCCACGAGCACGAGCCCGTGCAGTTGACGCCGTGCGTCGAACGAACCACCTTGTCGTAGCTCCAGCGCTGGCGGTAGAAGGAATCCGCCTGGCGTCCGCCCTCGAGGAAGAGCTGGTGGGCGTCGCCGCTCGCCTGGCCTCGCCTAAGCCACGAGCCCATCTTCAGGAGGGGGGAGCCAAGTGTCTCTTTAGATGTCATGGAAATCTCCGATCAGCCGGGGAAAGGCGCGCCCGGGCGGGCGTAGCGGACCCAGCAGAGTGCGGCGCACGCCAAGCAGTACGCGGCGCACAGCCAGAACCACAGGCTTGCGGACATGGACGAGAGCGCGACGCCGACGATGAAGGGGCCCAGGCTGGCCACCGCCGCGGTGAAGCCGATTGCCCCGCCCGCCTGGCGTTTGGGCATGATCATCGGCATCTGTTTGAAGGTTCCGGCGTTGCCGATGCCGGAGAAGAAGAACATGAGAAGCATCGCCGTCAGGAAGACGGGGAACTGGCCGAGGTCCTTCGGTTCCAGGAAGAGCGCCGCCCAGCCGAGGGTGACGGCCATGCCCACCGCCGAGACGAAGGTCCAGATCGCACCGCCGAATTTGTCGCACAGCGGGCCCCAGACGAATCTCACGAGGGATCCGATGAGGGGGCCGAGGAAGGCGTAGCCCGCGCCCGCGGGAAGGCCTTCCATGCCTGCAAACGCGCTGTCCTTGCCGTAGTGCTGGTTGATGATGAGCGCGAACTGCGCGGCGAACCCGGAGAAGATTCCGAAAGTCATGACGTACATGGCGGTCATGACCCAGGTGTTGGAGTTGGAGAAGATGTCGAGCTGCTGGCGGATGTTCGCCTTGACCGGAACGTCTTTGAGAAGCGTGAAGGCGAGGATCGCCGCCACGATGGTCCAGGGAACAAAGAAGATCGCCGCGTTGTGCACGTGGATGGGGCCGTTCGCACCGGCTTGCGGGGCAACCCACGTCATTCCGAACAGGCCGAAGCCCATGAGGAGCGGGCCGACGAGCTGGATGATGGACATGCCCAAATTGCCGATGCCCGCTTGGATGCCGAGGGCCGTTCCTTGCAGGCGCTTGGGGAAGAAATAACCTGTGGAGGGCATGTACCCCGAGAAGGAGCCGCCGCCGATTCCGCAGGCGAAAGCCAGGCCGAGCAGCACCCCGTAGCTCGTGTTCGGATTCTGCACGGCCACGAACCAGCCGAGCATTGGAATGGCGTAGAGCAGCGAGCTGTAGCCGACGAGCTTGCGCGTGCCCACCAGTGGCGGGAGGAACATGTATGCCAGACGGATGAGCCCGCAGGAAAGCCCCGGCATCGACGTCAGCCAGTAGAGCTGTTCTTTTGACAGATGGAAGCCGATGTCGTTGAGTTTCGGGGCGATGGCGCTCACGAGGAACCATACGCAGAACGCCATGATCATCGAGTATGTGGTGATCGCGAGGGTGCGCCAGGCGATCTTTGAGTCCCAGGACTGCGAATCCTCTGGATTCCAGTCGGTTAGAACGGCGGATTTCATAGTGCTCCTCGCGGTCGTCCGTCATGGAAGATTTTAAAGATGGGAAAATCCGATGAATATGAGTAAAGCGTACCAAGTCCGCTGACCCGAGGTGGCGGCGCGGCCTTCGAAGCGTCGGGCCCCTGCGGATTCGGTTCTCGATGCTTTGTTGAAAACTCGCCGTTTTGCGGAGTTGCGAACCGCTGTCTCGAGCCTCGGATCGGAAATACACGCGAAAAGTCTTACGTAAATCGAGGGCCGATTGCCAAGCCGACGTCGAGAGTGCATGATCATCGCATGCCCGCCACCCATTGCATCGTCCTCGCCGGCGGCGAGGGAAGGCGCCTCGGCGGCGCGTCTAAAGCCGACGTCTCGATCGGTGGCCGCCGACTGCTTGAGCGCGTCGTGGCCGGCGTCCGCCCGTTCGTAGCCGGGCGGATCGTCGCGGTGGCGCCCGACTCGGTCGATGTTCCGCCCGGAGTGCTCAGGACTTTGGAGGATCCCCCCGCCGGGGGGCCGCTCGCCGGGATCGACGCGGGGCTCAAGGCGCTTGGCGCGTCGGCGGATTCTGTCGGGGCTCCGGTCGGCTCGCCGCCACTCGCGCCGGGTTCGGCCGCGTTCGCAGCCGGGTCCGCGGGGGAGCCCTCGGCCGGGGCGCGCGACATGGTTTTCGTCTTCGCCGTCGACACGCCGCAGGCGGGGGCTTTGGCGCCGAGGCTGGCTGCGGCCTCCCGAGGCCGCGACGGCGCCGTCGTCTTCGGCGGGGACCCTCCCTTTCGCCAGTGTCTTCAGGCGATCTATCGGATCGAAGCCTTGCGGGCCGCGATCCAGGAGGCCGGACGGCCTCGGAACAAAGGCGTGCGGCGGACGCTGGGCGGCTTGGACCTCGCCGAAGTTCCGGCCTCAGCCGACGAATGCCGCGACGTCGATACCCCGGAGGACTTGTCCTGGTGGTCAAAAGCCCTCGGCTCGGCCGAATCGGGCGTTGCGCCGCTCGAGCCATAGGCCTGCCGGTTCGCCTTTCGCGTCGCGCTCCGAGGCTCGGGGCGCTTCGGGCGTCAGGCTTCGTCGAGCTGGGCCAGGATATGGGGCATAAGAGGTTCGACTACGTCGAGGGTGTCCTGCGCTCCGCCGGAGGAGCCGGGGGAGACGACGATGAGGGCGCCCGTGCGGTTGCGGGCGCTGACTCCGACCACTTCGCGGGACAGCGAGGCGAGAGGCGTCTTGGCCAGCCCGTGGGCGCGAATCTGCTCGGCGATTCCGGGGATCTCGACGTCGATGAAGGCGCGCGCCGCCTCCGGCGCGTCATTTCCCTCGCGAAACCCGGATCCCCCGAGGATGAGGACAAAGCGGTCGCCGCGTCGCAAGGCCTCCGCTATCTCCTTCTCGATGTCGGACCGGCTTTCCGCGACGACGCGCAGCCGAGGCTCGGGCATGCCGAGGCCCGCGAGGCGCCGGACGCAGCCAGGCCCGGCTTTGTCCTCTTTCTCTCCTGAAAGGACGCGGTCGCTCACGACGACGACGGTCGAACGGACGCTCTCGGGACTCCATTTGGGGGACATGAAACCTCCTCGGCTCGGCGGCTGTTTGGCGACTGTGGGTCTGCGGCCATCATAGGGCTTCGCGAAACAGGCCTTCGCGCGCGAAGGCCGCTCGCCCCGCCTGCCAGTTCGGCTGCGTCGCCGATTAGTTTGGCTGCTTTTCTCAGCTTTCAAGCGCTTCTTTGTTTTGTATGGGAAAAACCAAACAAAACAGTGTGTAGTCTACGCAATAGATTCACGGTCGGATTGAAAGGCATCCGAGACCGCACCGATTAGAACGGAGAACAACATGCATCGACGCATCGCGGCGGCCTTTGGGGCGGCACTGCTCCTCTTGTCCGCATGCGGCGACGACGCCGCTTCGGACTCGACTGGCTCCCCGTCCGGCGGCGCATCGGGAAAGGCGGCCAAGGTCAACGTGTTCGCTGCGGCCTCCCTCAAGGAGTCCTTCGGGGAAATGGAGAAGAAGTTCGAATCCGCGCATCCCGACGTCGACCTCGTCTTCAACTTCGCAGGCTCTCAGGAACTCGTCGAACAAATCAACTCCGGCGCCCCGGCCGACGTCGTCGCCACGGCCAACACGACGACGATGGACGCGCTCAAGTCCGGCGGCAAGGTCGCAGACACGAAGGTCTTCGCTTCGAACACCCTCGTCCTCATCACGCCCAAGGGAAACCCCGCGAAGGTCACGGGCCTCAATTCGTCCCTGGACAAGGCCAAGCTCGTCATCTGCACGCCCAAGGCGTCCGCGGGCGGCAAGACGGTGCCGTGCGGAACCGCGACGGCCGAGCTCGTCAAGAAGCTCGGCGTGAAGCTCAACCCCGTTTCGGAAGAGCAGAAGGTGACGGACGTTCGCAGCAAAGTGATATCGGGCGAGGCCGACGCGGGCATCGTCTATCGCACGGACGCCGTCGCCGGCGGCAAAGAGGTCGAAACGATCGAGATTCCCGGCGCCGACAAGATTGTCAACGACTACCCGGTCGGAGTGGTCAAGGACTCTAAGAATTCGGCCAAGGCCAAGGCCTTCGCCGAGTATGTGACATCGCGGGAGGGGCAGGCGACGTTGAAGAAGCACGGCTTCAACGAGGCCGGGGCCGGTGGGCGATAGGCGCCCTCGCACCGCGAAGCGGTGTGCGAGGCGCGTGAACGTCTCACCCTTGCCTTGGTGGCTCGTTCTCTTTGCGTCCGTCAGCGCCGCGTATCTCGTTCTCCCTCTCGTTTTCATGGGATCGAGGGTGCCGTGGGACCAGTTCCCCGCGGTGCTTTCGAGCGACGAGGCGGCGGACGCCCTCTCGTTGAGCCTGAAGACGTGCGCCGCAGCCTTGGCGATCGACCTGGTCTTGGGCGTTCCCTTGGCCGTGGCTCTTTCGAGAGACTGGCGAGGCGTCGGCGTTCTGCGAGTGCTTGTGGCGCTCCCGCTCGCCCTTCCTCCGGTTGTCGCAGGCATCGCCTTGGTCGCAGCTTTCGGACGAAGAGGCGTCCTTGGCTCACAGCTGGAGGCTTTTGGCGTGACCGTCGCCTTCACGACGGCGGCGGTCGTCCTGGCCCAAGTGTTCGTCTCCCTTCCATTTCTGGTCGTCACTCTCGAAGCGGCGCTCAGGTCGCGCCCGCGTGGCTTGGAGGAGACGGCCGCGAGCCTGGGCGCCCGGCCTACGCGTGTGCTTGCGAGCGTCACCCTTCCCATGGTCGTTCCGGGTGTGGCGCGCGGCGCGGCGCTCGCGTTGGCTCGCTGCCTCGGGGAGTTCGGCGCCACGTTGACTTTCGCCGGATCGCTCCAGGGAATCACGCGCACGCTTCCGATTCAGGTCTATCTGGCGCGCGAGTCGGCGGACAAGACGGATCTGGTACTCGGCATCATCCTCGTGGGCGTTGCGGCCCTCGTCGTCGCCGCGACCGAGATGCCCGCCAGAGGCAGGAGGCGCGTGCGCGAGGAGGAAGGCCTCGACGACGGAGGCGACCCCGACGCCGTCGACGCTCCGCAATCCTTGCAGCCCGTCGAGAAGACGGCCGTTCCCCTTCGAGTGGAGGGGAGGGTCGTCGAACGCGGATGGGATGTTTCCATCGACGTCGGAGCGGGCGAGGTCCTCGCGGTCATGGGCCACAACGGGGCGGGAAAGTCGACGCTCGCCGAGGTCCTCTCCGGTTCCCTCGCGCTAGACTCCGGCACGGTGCAAATTGGAGACCTCACCGCGGACGCCGCCGGAGCCTTCATTCCGCCGCGGGGGCGCGACGTGGCGATGGTCAGCCAGAATCCCCGGATATTCGAACACATGACAGTGTTGGCGAATGTCGCCTTCCCTCTCGTGTGCCGCGGATTCCCGCGCGCCCAGGCGCGGCGGCTCGCACGCGAGCAACTGAGGAAGGTCGGATGCGAGCGGCTCGCCGCGCC
>CAJPTB010000003.1 GCA_905373325.1 uncultured Ancrocorticia sp. | reverse complement strand
CCTTGACAACGGACTTGGACCCCGCAGATTCGACGATAGCTTTCGCAGGCTCAATCATAGTCAGGCTGCGCCATTCGATGACGAGATACAGACGTCCCCTGCCGATTCGAGAGGGAGCGAAGGAATGCATCCGAACTCTTCCGTTCAGCATAAGACGAGCGTCCGAGCTTTCGATCAAGCGGGCGCCGTCGAGTTTTCCGAGGAAGTCCCCTCCGTGGACGTGAGGCAAAACAAGACAAAAGATTCGAAGAGCTCCGCGTCTCGTGACAGTTCGACATCCGGAACCACAGAAAATCAGGGCGGGCAAGAGACAGCTGAGCCTGCAGCTCGTCCCGTTGTGGGCGCAGAGGCTTCGAGCCGGGGTGGCGCCTCCGGTGAAGACGGACATTCAACGCGAGCTGAGGCCTCGATGATTTGCGGCGACGTCGGCGGTGCGGTTGACGAGGATAGGAGCGACAAACCCGAACTCGGCGAAGGCGACAAGTCCATTCAGGCGAGTGGTGAGCTTGTTGAAGGCGGCGTCGGTCGGGCGGAAGTCGGTGACGACTCAGGGGTTAATGAGGCGGAGTCCGGTGACGTTGCAGAGAGCGGCAGCAGCGGTGTCGCAGAGAATGTCCGCCTTGTCGAAGAAAGTGATGGTGACGCCGAGAGCGGCGGCAGCGTGCAAGACGGCCATCTGGAGAACAACGACGAGACCGAGGTCAGTGACGCCGTTGCGAGGGGAAACAACAGCGACGACGTTCTGGCAAAGGATGCGGACCGCGCCCAAAATGAGCAAGATGAGGCGGACGAAGGCCTCGTTGAGGTTCCCGGCGCCACCTACGCGGAGCTCCCCCTCGACCAGATAATCCCGAATACAAGACAACCGCGAAATGTATTCGACGAAGAAGAGCTTGAGGAACTGGCAGCTTCGATTCGCGAAGTCGGAGTTCTTCAGCCCGTTATTGTTCGTCCGTTGGCGGCGCCGATTCCCGGGCAACCAAAGGCTCGCTACGAGCTCATCATGGGTGAGCGTCGTTGGCGTGCCTCGGAGCTGGCCGGCATTGAGACCGTTCCCGCCATTATTCGGCATACGCAAGATGAGGATCTGCTTCGAGACGCCCTCTTGGAGAACTTGCATCGAGCGGAACTCAATCCGTTGGAAGAGGCGGCCGCCTACCAACAGCTTCTAGAAGACTTTCAGTGCACTCAAGAGGAATTGTCGCGTCGAATCGTGAGGTCGCGTCCACAGATCTCCAACACGCTGCGATTGCTCAAGCTGCCCCCTTTGGTCCAGCGGCGAGTGGCTGCCGGGGTTTTGTCTTCCGGGCATGCGCGTGCACTGCTCGGTTTGTCCGACCCTGGCGCAATGGAGAGACTTGCTCAAAAGATCGTCTCCGAGGGCCTTTCTGTGCGACAGGTTGAGGAGATCGTCGCCCTTGGCGACGAACCGACTGCCTCGCCAACTGGCGGACGTAGGCGAGCTAGAAGATACGGCCCTGAACTCGGCGAACTGTCGAGCAGGCTGGCCGACCGCTTCGATACTCGCGTCAAAGTCGAAATGGGGGCAAAGAAGGGGTCTATCAAGATCGACTTTGCTTCAATCGACGATCTCAATCGCATCCTGGGCGTACTCAGCCCCGGTGAGACAGGCGTTGATGTCGCCGAGTAGAAGTGCAAAGTGAGCTCTGGCGTTGAGGGTGCGGTTAATATGAATACTGTATCACGACGCGTAGCCGACAAGGTCGTTTTGTCAGTTTATTTTCACGTTGGTTGGGGCGGGGAATCCCCGTCCCAACCGCAAGTTGCACGGGAAGGTCGTTGTGGGTTCGAAAGCCCCATATGACCTGGAAAGGCCAAACCAATCTAAACGATTCTTGTTGCCCAAAGGACCAAACCGGACTGGAAGCCCCAAACTCACTTAGAAGACAAGACCGAAATTGTCAGTACAAAGGAGTCCGCCAAGGTTGTCGTATTCAAAAGGCTAGCTGCATGATCAGAAGTTCGGTTGCCGTGTACAAGAGTTCAGCTGCCATGATCAGAAGTTCGGTTGCTGTGCTCAGAAGCTCGCCGAGATTCTCGGGCTGAAAAGTTCGTCCATCTGTCAGGCCGATAAAGTCAACAGGCTTTGCCGAACTGACGAAGTCCGACAGGTTGAAATGAAGACAGGATGGACCCAGAGAGTCTGCGCCTTGGAGGAAACCCCTAGGGAGAGACGTCCGAGAGAGACGGTCCCGGTTGTCTAGACGCTGTTTGCACTGGACGGAAAAACCGGATGCGACAGACGGAACGTGCGTGAGGGCGACGGAGATCTAGATTCGGCGGCGAGAATGTGCGTGCGATGGGAATGCGGGTTAGAACCTAGGTGCGACAGAGGGAATGCGTGTGACGCAGGAACGTGCGTGCAACGGACAGAACGCGTGTGACGCAGGAACGTGCATGCGACGGAGGGAATGCGTGCGACGGCGGAAATCCGAGCGTACGGCAAGACCTAGTCGCCTGTGCGGCGTGGGACGTGGTTTAAACTATCGCCCATCAGTTAGAGCCGCGTTCAGGATCTCCACGTAGAGATCGTCGACGGTTGTTTCGCTTTCTAAAGCACCGGCTGTTGCAGCTTGAGGGAAGAGCGAAGTCTCCGTCATTCCGGGGGCGACGTTGACGTCAAGGATCCAAGCGCGGCCGGCGTCGTCGAGAATAATGTCCGTGCGTGAAAGATATCTGAGCCCGAGAATGGAATGGGCGCGCTCGGCGGCCTCTTTGACGGCGGCGGTGTCCTCCTCGGAAAGGCGAGAGGGAACGAAGTATTCGGCACGCCCGGCGAAGTAGCGCGCATCGTAATCGTAGGGTCCATCAGCCGCGATCTCGACCGGAGGAAGAGCGCGGGGCGCGCTTCCAGTTTGGACGACGGACACCGCCACTTCGGTGCCTTCGATGTACTGCTCGACGCGCGCTCGCTCATCGTAGGCAAAACAATCCACCATGGCGCGAGGCAAGCCAGCCGCCGAGGCCACAATGGTCACGCCGAGCGCCGAGCCTCCCTGGGCTGGCTTAACGACCAGCGGAAAGTCAAAACGCGCCTTAACGAGGTCGAGGACTTGGCCCACCCCTACCTCGCGGAACAGCTTCTGCGGAATCGTCACCGAATCGGGGACGCTCAGGCCGGCGGCGGAGAGAACCGCGCCCGCCACCGCCTTGTCTGAGGCGATCCTGCATGCGGCAGGGGACGTGCCGACGTAGGGAACGCCGACGAGTTCCAGCAGGCCCTGAAGCGACCCGTCCTCCCCGGTGCTTCCGTGGATGAGCGGCCAAACAACGTCGGGCTGCATAGATTTGAGGGACTGCAGAAGATTGGCGTCGACGTCGAGCACCTTGACGTGCATGCCTGCCTCGGAAAGGACCGCTGCAAGGCGGCGCCCCGAGTGAAGGGACACTTCGCGCTCATGCGTGAGTCCTCCTGCAAGAATCGCCACCGTGAGAGGTCCGGACATTTTTTCTCCTTTGGTCGGGGTGACCCGTTTGTTGTTTGGCTTGTTTGTTGTCTGGATCAGGATTGTCGGTTGTGTTGTGGTTGATTGGATTGGATTGAGATCGTTCGGGTTGGGCTGAGATCGATCGGATTGAAATCGATTGGACTGAGATCGGTCGGGTTGGATTGGGGTCGGTCGGATTGGTCTAAAGGTTGGCCGGGTTGGGATCGTCTGCGACGAGCGGCCGCTGTGCGGCGTCGTCAGAGTCTTTGCGCCGGCCTTACACTCGCGGCCATGCGAACTCTCCAGGCGAAGGTTTGGCGCCGTCGTCGCCGCGCAGGCCGAACATGTCGACGAGCTCAGCCTCCGCGCGAACCACCCTGGCCAGGCGTTGCACGCCCTCGCGAATTCGCTCCGGCGTCGGATAACAGAAAGACAAGCGCATATGTTCCCGCCCTTGGCCGTCGGCATAGAAGGCGGTTCCCGAAACGTAAGCCACCAGATTGGTGACGGCGCGCGGCAACATGGCCTGTGCGTCGAGACCCTCCGGCAGCCTGACCCAGGTGTAAAAGCCGCCTTCGGGGCTATTCCAAGAACACATGGGCATGTACTCTTCGAGCGCCGCCTGCATGGCGCACCCCCGTTCACGGTACATCTCGCGATATTCCTTGACCTGTTGATACCAGTCGTAGGTGCGCAGGTACTCGTTGATCGAAAGCTGCGCGAAGGTAGACGGGCACAGAAGCGCATTCTCGTTGGCGAGGGTGAGCCGTGCGGCGACGGCCGTGGGCGCCAGCGCCCAACCAACGCGGTAGCCGGGCGCGAACGTCTTCGAAAAGGAGCCAAGGTAGACGACGCCGTCGGGGTTGATCGACTGAATGGCCGGGATCGGGTCTCCGTCAAAACCCAGCAAGCCGTAGGGATTGTCTTCAACCACGAGAATACGGCGGCGCTGACAGATTTCAGCGATGCGCGGGCGGCGCTCGGCCGAAAGGCACACCCCGCCCGGGTTGTGGAAATTGGGAATCGTGTAGAGAAACTTTATCGGTTTGCCCTCGGCCTCGAGCTCGTCGATGACGCGCTCGAGCTCTTCGGGAACGAGGCCCTCAGAGTCCATCGGAACGTGCACGACGTTCGCCTGATAGGCCCGAAAAGTTCCAAGGGCCCCGACATACGAGGGGGCTTCCGCAAGGACGACGTCGCCCGGGTTGACAAAAATTTGAGAGATGAGGTCGAGAGCCTGTTGAGAGCCGGTGGTGACGACGACGTCGTCCGCATGTCCGCGAATGCCGTCGGGGCGCATGACCTCGACGATCATCTCGCGCAATTCATCGGATCCTTGGCCTGAACCGTATTGGAGGATCGATGCGCCGCGATCGCGCAGAAGGCGGCTGCTCATCTCCGCGAGGAACTCGAGGGGCAGGCCTTCGATGTTGGGCATGCCTCCCGCGAGCGAGACGACCTCGGGGCGGTTTGCCACCGCGAAGAGTGAACGAACCTCGGACTGCCTCATTCCGAGCGCGCGGTCGGCATAGGTGTTGTACCAGGGGTCCAGGCGTGTGCCGGTGGCAACGGCGGCGCGATTGGCGCTCGCCCGGTCGGCGTTCCTCTGCTTGTCGCTCATGGCGTCTCCTTGGTCGACTGTGCGCACCCCGGTTTCCGGATGCGTTCCCACCGGGAGTGCGACCCTTCTAAGTTTGCCACGGATCGGCTAAACTCACGCAGCCGGAGGAAAAAGGTCGTCGCCGAGCGCCTCGAGAATCCGCTCGCGAATGTGAAGCTTTGGCAACTGACCGGCGAAGCGCGCCAGTTCCTCGCCCTCTGTGAACCGGTTCCCTTCGCGTATGAGGACGATCATGGGGACGAAGTCGATCGTTTCGGCGAAGGCCGGGGAAATGAGCGGATCGAGCTCGAAAGCCGGATCGGGGGGTCGGCCGGATGCGGCGTCGTCGGCCCTCGAGGCAAGGACCGCGTCGACTTCGTCGCCGTCGAGGACGACGCCGCGCACGCCTGCGATGCGCGAGAAGGCCGAAGTGAGAAGCGAGTCGGACCCGGCAGGCGGCGAGGCTTCACTGGCGGGCGAGTCTTCGCCGACGGGCAAAGCGACCCGGCGGCGGGCCTCGACGACTCTGCGTTCGAAGTCGCGGACCACCTCGTTGAAAATGACGCGCATGGGAACGGCGGGCTCGCACCAGCGCGCCGTCGCGAAAACGAGCGCATAACGCGGTCGGCCTTCTGGCCCGGTTCCAACTTCCTCGGTTCTGGCTTCTTCGGCTTTATCGGCCACGCTTCCTCCCTCTGTCCATGCGCCGACGCGACAGAGCCGCGGCGGCCGAGAAAAGACCGCCGGGTTCGGCCGAGCCCGGCTTTGCGCTCGCCAGTCCGAGGGCGGCGTCGACCATTTCGGTTGCGCAGGACAGCTCGCCCCGCCGCAGAGCCCGCGCGACCGAGGCTTTGATCGACCGCAGTTCTTCAAGCCGTTCGCTTATGAGCGCGGGCGAAGGGACGAGCCATCTGCGGGCTTCGCCGGGCTCCAGTTTGAGAATGCCGCCTCCGTAGCTGCGGCCGGAGAGCTCGGCGCTGAGCCTGCTCGCAGAATTGAGGCAGGCCAGGGGAAGCAGCTCCGTTCCCAAGCGGCGGAGTTCTTCCGCCAGGCAGACTCCGTGGACGGAATTGAGATGGCGCACGCGGGCGCTGTTGGCTGCGAGGCGCGGCATTTCGGCATTCATCGCCGTCAAGAAAAGGTCTGGGACGGCCGTGAGCGGGACGATGTACCACGGGTCCCGCGCTCTGCATTTGTATGCGAGGTCGACGCCGGTTTCGCTGCCTGCGCGAATGTAGTGCCGTGCGGCGGCGGACAAAGGGGTTCGCGGCCTGAAAAGCAGCGTTCCTCGGCCTTCTTCTCCCAGAGCCGCCAACGCCCTTGACGTGAGGGACAGCCCGTGCAAATGGGAGCTTCCCGCCGGGCTGATCCTGAGCAGGTCGCGGCCGTCCAAGCCAAGCTCGCGGGCGCGAGAGGGAGAAAGTGTGAAATAGCCGTTGTTGCCGGTGACAGCTCCGAGTTTGACCGCGCCCCACTCGGAGAGCGGCGTCAATGCCGAAGAATCGCGCAATTCGTCGAGGGCGGCAAGCGCGGCCGCGGGCGCGAGCAACTCGGTCCATTTGGCTTCCGGGGAGGCGGGCGCCCACGCCCTTTCGCGGCAGGCCGTGCGCGGATGCGGAGATGCGGCGGCCAGATCACGCTCGTCACGGACTTGGCGGACTGTGGCGTGCGACGTCGAGCCTCCGTATCCTTCGGCCAGCAGGAGGACGACGTCGGCTTGGGCCTCGTCGAACACCCGGCGTTCGAAAAGGACCAGTTCGATGCTCGAAAAGCTGTCAAAAAGGAAACGGCGAACGGGTGCTGCATAGTTGACGCTGAGCAGTTCGGCCGGAAGAACGAAGCCGAGCCTGCCCCCTCGCACAAGAAACTGGCAGGCGTGGACAACGAAGGGCGCCCAGCTCGAGGCAAGCGCCGTCAAGGACACCCCCGCTCGCAAGGCCGCCTCTCTGCCGGCGGTTCGCGAGGCGCCCGCGAACCCCTGATACCTGACGTAGGGAGGATTGCCTACGACGGCGTCGTAGCGGGCTTCGGCCGGAATTGTGAAGAAATCGGAGACCAGGACACGTGCGCGCGCACCGAGCGAGCCGACGCGTTCGCGGGCCGCCGCCGCGCTAGGAGGGTCAATGTCCACTCCATCGACCCGGATCTCGCGGGGTTCGGCCTCGCAGGCCGCTGCTTCGCAGACTGCGGACTTTTCGCCGACAGGACTCTCCTCGCAGACTTCTCTCTCTTTGCGTGCGGTTTGCCCTTCGCCAATCGCAGGCCTTCGAACGCAGGACTCGACCGGCCGCGCCGAGGAAAGCTCGAGAAGCTTCATCGCGGCCGGCGCAAGAAAGGCGGCGTCGCCGCACGAGGGGTCGAGGACGCTGTCACCCGCCCTGCGCACCGCCCAATCGACGATGAACCGCGCGATCGGAGCGGGAGTGAAGAAGGCTCCGCGAGCTTTGCGGGCGTTGGAAGCGGAGGTCTCGGACATACTCATACGGTGCTGCGCCCCTCCGACAGAATTCGGAGGGGCGACGCCGGAGGTTGGCGCGGGACGCGGAAGCCTCCGGTCAGCCGTGCAGGTTTTCGAGGTAAGCCTGGGCGTCCAGTGCGGCGCGGGCTCCGGAACCTGCCGCCGTGATGGCTTGGCGGTACGTGTGATCGACGGCGTCACCGGCCGCGAAGACTCCGGGGACGTTTGTGCGGGTGGAGGGCTCATCGACCAAGATGTACCCCGCGCCGTCCAAGGCGACTTCATCGCAAACGAGTGCGGTGCGCGGGTCATGGCCGATCGCCACAAAAAGTCCCGCGACGGGAAGCACCGAGGTCTCGCCCGTGACGGTGTCGGCGAGCGTGGCGGATTCGAGGGTCTCCCCGCCGGAAAGCTCGGAGACTGTCTTGTTCCAGTGAATTTCGATCTTGGGGTCGGCCGCGACGCGGTCGGCCAGCACCTTCGACGCACGGAACTGGTCGCGGCGGTGGATCAGGTGGACCTTCGAGCCGAAACGCGTGAGGAAAAGCGCCTCCGTCAGCGCCGAGTCGCCGCCTCCGACAACGGCGATCTCCTTGTCTTTGAAGAAGAAACCGTCGCATGTTGCGCAGTACGACACGCCCTTGCCTGAATAAAGCCGTTCGCCCTCGAGGCCGAGCTTCTTGTACGCCGAGCCGAGCGCGAGGATCACCGCTTTCGCCTTGTAGGTCGAAGAGTCTGTGACGACAGTCTTGACGTCGCCTTCGAGCCGGAGCTCTGTCGCGTCTTCGTACTCGACCGAAGCGCCGAACTTCTGTGCCTGGGCCTGGAACTTGTCCATGAGGTCGGGACCCATGATCCCATCGGGCCAGCCCGGGAAGTTCTCGACTTCGGTGGTGTTCATGAGCGCTCCGCCCGCCTCGAGGGCGCCGGCCACGACCATCGGCTCGAATCCCGCGCGCGCTGTGTATATGGCGGCCGTCCAGCCGGCAGGGCCGGATCCGACGATGACGACGTCGTGAACTTTCTCAGTCATGTCTGCCTTTCGTAGGTGTCGAGAAGTGAACGCGCGCGAAGGGGCCTGCTATTCCCGACGTCCGGGTCCGGCTTCCGCGCGCCGCTGCAGCGGGGCGCACCGTTCGTCACTCGACGGTGATCTCCGAAATGTCGAGCCTGTACTTCTTGGCGCTCTCCTTCGACAGCTCCGGGAACCAGAGGATGACGGTGTCGGTGGCCACCGATTCCGAAGCTGAAAGGGTCAATCCCGGCTTGAGTCCGCCTTCGGCGACGACGTCGCCGCTGTTGGGCGAAGACTCCGAGGAGTTGCGCCACTCGACTTTCCCGCCGGAAAGCTTGGATTCGATCTTGACAGAGGTCACTTTCGATTTGCCCGAAAGCTTGATGGCCAAGCCTATCCCTTCTTTGTTCTTGTTGTAGGAGGCGTCTCCGTACCACCAGGACTGCCACGAGGTCGAGGGCTTTCGATCCGTCAGATACCTGATTTGAGAGGGATTGTCCTGTTCGTTGACTGTGGACGGTTCCATCTGGGCGCCGTAGGGGTTAAGGAGGGAGACGCTCGAGACTTTCGGCTCGGGAAGCTTGTCCGGATCCTCTTTCTTCGTCGGGCTCTCAGTCGGCTTTTTGGCGCTGCTTGGAGCCTTGGTCGGCTCCAGCGATTTCGTGGCCGTGGGCTTGGTCGTGGAGACGCTCGTCGGAGAGAAGAACTTGAAAACGGCCCAGGCCCCGACGACGAGGATGAGCACAAGGGCAAGCGCCACAACGACCTTCGAGGGATTGTAGAGCGGCCTGTCGATCTCCTCTCCGGCCAGGTTTCCGGGAGAAACCGGCTCCTCCGGCTGGGCGCCGAGAAGCCAGGGGTCTTCCTGGGCTGCCGAAGCCGTTTGGCTTGCCGGAGCCGCGTGGCCTTGCGAAGGCGCCTGGCCCGGCGCAGACGTCTGGTTGCCCGAGGAAACGGGCATGCGAACAGTGGCCGCCCCCGCCGCATTGCCCGAATGAGGCAGGAACGACGGAGGCATTTCGGAGGCCTCCTCTGTTTTCGCCGCCGAGGATTTGCCTTTCCCTTTGCCTGCCTTGGCGCGGTTTGCTTCCGCCGCGGCATGGCCCGCGGCTTGTTTCTCCGCCGACTGCCCGGCGAGCGTTGCCTCGCCTCTCCCCGCGTCCGCTTTCCGTTTCTCCTCCCCGACGAAGGCGGCCCCGTCGTCAGCGGAAGAGCCGGAGGGCTTTGACGGAGTGCGGGCTGCTTCGGCTGCGGGATCGGCTGCATTGGCCGCCTGCAAAGATTCCGAAGGCCCGGTTGCCTGCAAAGACACCGCCGTCTGAGAGAGCTCGACTTGAGTCTGAGAAAGCTCGGCTTGCCTCGCCGCGTCGGCGGCCGCGCCGCCGCTTGCTTTGTTTTTGCCCTGCGCGGACTTCTTCTTGCCGCCTTGAGTCTTCTTCTTGCCTTGTGACGCCTTCTTGCCCTGTGGCGTCTTCTTGCCTTCTGCGGTCTCCTTGTCCCTCGCCGCCGCGGTTTCAATCGTCTTGTCTTCAGAGACCTCGTCCTCGGGGCCGTCCGCAATGCTCACGTAGTCGCCTTCGGGGGCGTCGCCGAAGTCTTCGGGACGGAAGATGGCGGTGGCCGAGGGATCGACCGCCTCGGGGTGCTCCTCCGCGAAGGCGCCCAGACTCGACCATTTCGGCTTCATGCCGCCGGACTTGACGGAATCGTCGGAAAGGGGGTCGATGTCGCTGCGCGCAGAGCCGGTTTCGTCCGGGGTCGCCTGCCCTCCGACGGCCGACTCGCCGCCCCGATTCGCGTCCGCCTCCTTCGGTGCGCGGTCGGAAGAGTCTCCCGCCGCGGCCGGCTCGGCCGACGGCGAGGCCGATTTGCCTGAGGTTTTCGTGGAAGGGAACTCCGAGGGCTCGACGGCGCCCCAAGGGGCGAGCTCGCGAACAAGGTCGGCCGGGGACAGTGCGCCCAATCCTCGGAGCTCTCGCGTGCACGTGCTGCGCAGCGCTCCGGGCAGGGAGCCGTTTTCGGCTGCGGACCGCAGAACGGCGTCGGCCTTGGATTGCCCGTCTCCGGTGAGGAGCCGGGCCAGGAGAACCGCGATCCCCCGAGACTCCATGCGGTCTGCCTGAGAGCTGGACATCGAATCCGCGCGAAGGTTGGCCAACGCCGCCTCGACGCCCAGCCCGTCGATGAAGACCTCGCCCAACACGCCCACCCGGACGTGCTGAGGTGCCAGCTGAAGATGGCGGACTCCTCTGGCCCGCGCCGAGTTCAGCGCGCTCGCGACCTCGCCCGTGAGCGCCTGCGCTTGGTCGGGGGCGAAGGGGGCGCCGTGGAGATAGGCGGACAGCGGCGTCCCGAGCGGGATCTCGGTGGCCACGTAGTGGGCGGCGGGGTCCTCGCCGACAGAGATGATGCGCACGACGTGCGGGTCGTCGATGAGCGAGCTGCGCCTTGCCGCGTCGAGCACCTCGCTCGCATTCGGGTTGCCGGGGTCCAACGCGAGGATGCGCAGCGAGGTCCCGAGGAGCGTGTCGACCACGTTCCATGCTTGAACGCCGGGATACGGCGGCTGCTCGGAAAACGGCTCGGTGAGCCTGTAGCGGCCGGCGATCACTTGACCCGCCTGGGCGAAGCTATTCATGACACTCCCTTCGTGGACACGCGCGAGAACTCCTAACCACGTGTGCGACGCCGTCCATATTACCGGGGAAACTTGATAGGGTCAGGCTCGCCTTGCCAGGGGATTCGAGGGGAATTCCCTTCATGCAGCCTCCTTTGCAGCGGCTGCCCTTGCAGCGGCTTCCCTACGTGCCTTACGGACCTCTTCGGGGCTGAATGAGCGCGAACGGCGTCCCTTGCGAAGCGATTTGACGGTGCCGACGATGAGGAGGGTGAGAAAGAAAGCCAAGAAAACGCCGGTTCCGATGTTTTCCCAGTCAGAACGCACACGCGTCTGTAGCGACTTCGTCACACCCACGGAGGCCCCCGCCTCGTTGAGAATTCTGACGTCGGCGGTTATGTTTCCCGAGCCGAAGGCCCTGACGGGAATGAGGACCTTGGTCGAGGAGCTGGGCGCCAAAGTCGCCTTGACCTTCTTGCCGGCTTTCAAACGCGGGTCGCGCGAGTGCAATTCGACCCAGACGGTGACCGGCACCGGCAGAGAGTTGCCCACGTGAATCGGGATCTCCGATTTCGTGGAGATGATGTTGATCGTCGAGGACCGCTCGGCCGCGATGCTCCTGAGGAAGATCTGTCCGTCGGCTTCGTAGGCCTTGAGGACCTCCGTCCGAGAGTCCCTCGAAGCCCGCCAGGCGACGCCGGTCAGCGAGTAGGCGCGGGCCGTGACCGTCTGGTTGAGCAGCGCTTTGCTTCCGGAGACGTCGACGATGACGTCAAAGTTCTTCCGCGCCGAGTCGATGCGCTCGAGTTCCTTGCGGGTGAGCATCCCCGTCGGCGAGCGATACTCCGGGAGCGAGCTTCGAGCCGCCGTCGACGGGCTTTGGTCGAAGGCGCCGCTCACGGTGGTCGGCGCCACCCACGGCGCCGACATCAAGGCCCGGACCGTTTCGCCCATGTTCTCGGGGCTGAGGGCGCTGTCCGTCGAAGCCTTCGCCGGATCTGCCTGCCCGAGGTAGGGCATGCCCGCGCGGTCCCCTTCTATCAAAGTGACTCGGGACGTGCTCGGCCGCTCCCTGTAGGTGGCCGCCGACAGGCCGAGCACGAGCTGGCGGGCGTCCAAAGCGTCGAGGGTCTCCGATCCCGACGGGGTCGAGTCGGCGTCGGCGTTGTCTGGGAGAGTTCCGGAGAACGCGGCGCTCATGGCGGTGTCCGATGCCAGGGCGGCGGTCGATGTGCCCGGAAGCCGCATCCGCGCCGACGGCGTGGTTCCCTTGCCTCTGACCGGAGTCTGATTGCCGGAGAGCACCGCGGGGCCGCCGCCTGCGCTGGCAAGGCCGGTGGCCGTCAGCGAATCGGTCTGCGGCGGCAAAAGGGCGATGTCCGTGCGCGGGGCGTCGATGTTCAACCTCGCAGAGATGTCTTCGGAGACCCTCGTTGCGAGGGCCTTTTCAGCATCGAGATAGGCTTTGGCGCACGAGTTGAGCTCGCCGGCGTCGTCGCAGCCGTGCATCCTCGCGGCGACGTCGGAGTCCCCCGGCGCCGTGAGAATGAGCTGGGTGGCGCGCTGGCGGGAAAAAGAGGCGAGCGCCTTGGTCAGATCGGCTCCGGCGACGTCGGCGATGAGCGGGTCGAGGGCGAGCGTCACTCCGGGCGCCGAAAGCTCCTTGACCGCCCGAGGGATTCTTTCCGGGACCGTCGGCGTGCGATGCTCGGCCTGCGACTTCACGGAAGGATTCGAGGCGATTTCGGCGGGGGAAGACGTTAGCGGAATGAGTGCGGCCGTCGGCATCGGCGTCACCGGCGCCGTGGGCGCCATGACGACGATCGAACGGTCTTTGACCCGTTTCTCGCCGATCGTCGCAGAGACTTCGACTCCTCGCGGCCCCCAGTCTTCGTCCGTCGCGCCCCACGGCAGCATGAAGCGCCGGACGGTGAAGGTCAGAGTCGTCGTCGATCCGGCGGGGACGACGACGGAGTCCTTGCGCTCGGCGAGCGTCTCCATGCCCGCCGAACCTCGGGCGGACCCGGATCCATGGAGGAATGCGAGCACCTGCGAACGCGATCCGGGGACGTTCTTCTGAGCGGCGAGCTTCGAGGCAGAGACCGTGATCGGCGTCGAGCCCGGATTCTTCACCTCCGCCGAAACGCTGAGATTCTCGTCGGGCTGGAGAATCGGAGAGCCCACCGAGGTTATCCGAACGGTCGGCTGCGCCTTCCTCTCCGCCGGGACGGTCGAGGCGGGCCTGCCGATTCGCGCCGGAGCTGACTCCGAGCGGGCGTTCGAGGCTGCGGAGCGGCCCGAAGCTGTGCCCGCCTTCGAGAGGCGCTCGCCTGAAGCGCCGTGTGCGCTCGACGCCGCGTGCGTGCCTGAGGCCGGAGCGGCAAAGGCGCCGGAGAGGCAGACGAGCGCGGCCAGAAAGGCCGAAATCCACCGTCCCCCGCGCGACCCGCCTTTGGCGTTGTCCGCAGATCCCGCCTTGCCTGCGACTTTCGCCTTGCCTGCGACTTTCGCGTCGCCGACGCCCGTCGTCCTGGTTGCGTCTTTCACGTCAATCACGTCCCGAAAGGATGGCGCGCGCGGCGGCCACGATTCGGCGCTCGTTCGGGTAGGCGAGGCGCGAGCCGACCTTGTCGATGCGGACCCACTCGACTTTCTCCGCCTCCTGATCGGGGTCGTTTTCCGTTGTTAGGACGCCCGACAGCGCCTCGAGGAGGAAGTGATGGACCACTTTGTGGACGCGGCGGTCGGCGCCCGAGAACCAGTAGTCGATGCTCGCCAGATGGGTGAGAACCCTTCCGAATATGCCGGTCTCCTCCGAAACTTCCCTCACGGCGGCTTCCTCCGGGGTCTCGGTTCCTTCCAGATGGCCCTTGGGAAGGCACCATTCGAGGCGGCCGCCCCTGTTGCGGCGTGCAATGACGGCGACGTAAGCCCATCCGTCTTTGACGGACAGGACCACGCCGCCCGCGCTAGTCTCATTCACCACGGGATAGGGATGGTGGATGGCGGAAACGGCCCGGGGCGTGCGCTTGCGCCGGTGCCGTCCCGTCGGCGAAGGCCGCGGTGCTGATGTCGACATGTTTCTCACGTAGGTTGTGGCGCACCGGAAGTATGCAGAGACGATCGAACATGGCACCCTTATAAGGTGCAACGCGTGAATCCCTCCTACGAACCGATACACAATGCGGCGACAACCGGAGTCAACCGCCGGGCCCTGCTCCTTGCTCAGGGGCATAAGACCCTTGGGTCCCTCCCTCCGGCCATCGATGAACTGGGATCCATTTTCGCAGATGCGGGGCACGAAGTGTCACTCGTGGGAGGGCCGGTCCGCGACGCCTTCCTCGGATTGCCCATTCACGACTTCGATTTGACGACGTCGGCGCCCCCTGAAATCACCGAGAAGCTCCTCTCGTCGTGGGGCGCCGCCACCTGGGACGTCGGCCGAGAGTTCGGCACGATAGGATCCGTCTGCGACGACCTGACTGTGGAGGTGACCACGTATCGGTCCGACTCTTACGAGGTCGGCTCGCGCAAACCGAAGGTCGACTTCGGCCGCACTCTCGAGGGCGACCTCTCTCGGCGCGACTTCACCGTCAACGCCATGGCCGTTCGGCTCCCCGAGCTTGAGCTGGTCGACCCGTGCTGCGGCCTCGACGACCTCGTCGGCGGGGTTTTGAGAACCCCCGTAACCGCGGTTCAATCCTTCGACGACGACCCCCTGCGGATCATGCGCGCGGCCCGCTTCGCCGCGCAGCTAGGGTTCGACGTGGGCGAGGACGTCATGTCCGCCATGGCCGAGATGGCCGAGCGCCTCGCGATCGTCTCCGCCGAGCGGATCCGGGCCGAGCTCGAAAGGCTCATGCTCTCGCCCGCGCCGCGCCGAGGAATCGAGCTGCTCGTCTACACCGGCGTGGCCGACGTTGTCCTTCCCGAGATCGCCCGGCTGCGCGACACGGCGGACGAGCACAATCGCCACAAGGACGTCTACGAGCACACGCTCACCGTCGTCGATCAGGCGATCGCCCTCGAGGACCCCGCGTCCAAGGAGGAGTACGAGGCGTACCTTCTGGGAGGCGAACTTGCGGGCCCCGACCTCACGCTGCGGCTTGCCGCCCTCTTCCACGACGTCGGCAAGCCGCGCACGAGGCGTTTCGAGAAAGACGGATCGGTCACGTTTCGGGCCCACGACGTCGTCGGCGCGCGCATGGCGGCCAAGCGGATGGCGGCGCTGCGCTTCGACAAGCAGACGGAGAAGGACGTGGCGAGGCTCGTCGAGCTGCACCTGCGCGCCTTCGGATTCTCGGAGGCCGGATGGACCGATTCGGCCGTGCGCCGTTTCGTGCGCGACGCCGGGGACCTGCTTCCGCATCTCATGCGCCTCATTCGCGCGGACGTGACGTCCCAAAACCGCCGCAAGGTCGGCAGGCTTCAGGCGGGCAACGACGAGCTCGCGACGCGCATCCGCGACCTCGCCGAGCAGGAGGCGCTCGACGCCATCCGTCCTGACCTGGACGGCGCCCGCATCATGGAGATCCTCGGCCTCAAGCCCGGGCCCGAGGTCGGCGCCGCCCGCAACCACCTTCTCGAGCTCCGCCTCGACGAGGGCCCCCTCGGCGAGGAAGAAGCCGAACGCCGCCTGCTGGCCTGGTGGGCCGAGCGAAGCTCCGGCGCGAAAGACTCCGCTCCAGCCGCCGGCGCCGCTTCGAGCGAGCCGTGAGCGTCCTCGCGGATCTGTCGGCGCTCGCGAAATCCGTCGGCTTTCGCAAGCTCCTGGGCGTGCGGCTCGTTTCCCAGGTCGGAGACGGCATGTTCCAGGCCGGACTGGCCTCCCTGTTCTTTTTCAGCCCGCAGTCCATGACCTCTGCGGCCGGGGTCGCTGCGGCCATCGTCGTGATGTTCGGGCCGTACAGCCTCGTCGGCCCCTTCTTCGGCCCGCTCCTCGACAGGTGGCGACGTCGCCAAATTCTCCTGTTCGGAAACGCCGTGCGCTGCCTCCTTGCGCTGTGCGTCGCGGCGGCCACGTGGGGATCGGCCGGGATCGGGATCGTCTACGCGCTGACGCTCAGCGCATTGGGCCTGAGTCGTTTCCTCCTTTCCTGCCTTTCGGCCGGGCTGCCGTCGGTCGTCGGCGAACGCGAGCTCCTGACCGCCAATTCCGTGGTCCCCACGCTCGGCGGGCTGGCAATGGGGATCGGCGCCGTCGCCGGTTTTCTTATCCGCGTTTTGCTGCCGGAAGGATCCTCGCGGGACGTCGCCTCGCTGTTCGTCGCGGCGGTTCTCTACCTCGCCGCCTCCGGCCTGGCGAGCCTCCTGCGCCCCGACCAGCTGGGCCCGAAGCGCGAAGGGCTTGGATCGCAGCCGGCTTCGCCCTCCTTTCGCTCGACGGTTCGCGATCTCGTCGGCGCCGCGGTCTATCTGACCCGCAGGCGGACCCCGGCGTTGGCCCTCGCGACGATGTCCTTCCATCGATTCGTGTACGAGATGGAATTCATCACGATCATCCTCGTCTCAAGGAACCTCCTCGCCGAGCCGTCCGACGCCGACGCCGGCCTCGCCTACTTCGGCACGCTCGGCGGGGCGATGGTCGCCGGGCAGTTCGTCGCCGTCGTCCTCACGCCGATCGCCCACGAGAAGATCGCCCCTTGGCGGTGGGTCGTCACCTGCCTCATCGGGGGATCCGCGGGTCAGGCGACCTTCGTCCTCGCCCCGAGGACGGGCACGCTGGCGGTCGGGGCGTTCTTCGTCGGCCTCGGGGTGCAGGGCGCGAAGATCGCCGTCGACACGATCGTGCAGTCCGACGCCTCTGACGTCTATCGCGGACGAGCCTTCGCCCTGTACGACGTCTTGTTCAATCTGGGCGTGTGCGCGTCGGCGGGGGTCGGCCTCGTCGCGCTTCCCGACGTCGGATGGTCGCGCGAGGTTCAAACGGCGCTGTTCGCGCTCGTCTGGATCTTGGCTCTCGTCTTTTTCTGGGCCATGGCGCGGCTCGGCGGGAATCCCAGGGACGCAGGCTCTCCTTCGGATGAAACAGGCCCTCCCGCCGACGAAACAGCCCCTTCTTCGGATGAAACAGGCTCCCAGGCAACGGACTCAGAGCTCGAAAAAGGGAAGGCGAAGCCCCAGGCGGGTAAGGCGGAGCCCCAGGCGGGCGAAAAGTGTGACACGCGCTTGTTTTCGCGCATTGACGGCTATGGCGTGCGGTCCATAGGGCAGACTAGATTAGATGTACACGATCGAGGAGGGTGGAGCCTAGATGGCCTCGCAGGATGAAGAGCCTTTGCCCGGCTCCCAGACGGCCTCACAGGAAGAGCCGTCGAAGTCGGCCGAAGCGGACGGCGGGTCGGGCGGGAACGCCGAGTCGACAGTGCGCAAGGTCATGGCGGAGCACGCCGCACAGGATCGGGGGCGGACCCTTCCTGCGGGGATGAAGGCGCTCATCGTCCTCTCCCTTGTGACGTTCGGCTGCATCGGGCTGCACGAGGTCAGCAACCTGTTTGGCCCGGCCTTTTTTGCGCTCACGCTCGTCCTCACCGTGCGGCCCATCCACAGGTGGCTCATACGCAAGGGGCTGCCTCCCTGGCTTTCGGCCATCTTCACGATGACCGCCCTGTTCGGCTTCCTGCTGGGAATGGTCGGCCTGACCGTGTGGTCCCTCATCGACCTGCCCGAAACTCTCAAGGGCTATTCGGGAAG
>CAJPTB010000002.1 GCA_905373325.1 uncultured Ancrocorticia sp. | reverse complement strand
CTCTGCCTCATTCACCTCGTGCGCGTCCCTAAGAATCCCGACGACGCCGGCGGCGCCCTCTCGCGCACAGACAGAGCCCTTTCATATGCAGGCGGAGTTTCCTCTCGCGAAGGCGGCGTTTCCTCTCACGCAGGCGGCGTCCTCTCGTACGCAGCCGACCGCGCTGAAGCGGGCGCAAGCGCGTCCGTCAAAGCCGAAACCAGCACCGTCGACGCCCACCGATCGGCTGAACGGGCCGGAGCAACGCACGAGGGAGGCAGAGCAGCGCCCGAACGGGCCGGAGCAGCGCGCGAGGAAGGCGGCACAGAGCACAGGCAGACGGGCACATTGGCAGAGGACGCCATCGACGAAAGGTCGAAGCTGAGGCGCGCCGTCGCGTGGTGCCATATGTGGGCGGAGCTTGTCTGGCTTCGCCTCCGGGAATGGGCGCGGCGGACGAGGATCCGGGCAGAGGAGAGCTGGTCTCTCCGTCCGCTGGAAGGCCGAACGTTCGAAGGCCTTCGGCTTGGCCTCATCTCATTGGGCATGTGCATGGCGCTCGCTTTCGGGCTCAACGACTCCGGCATCGTCCTGCCGGGCATGGCGGCGATACTCGTCATACCTGGAATCGCCCTCGCCGCGGTCAAGGACCGGGAAGGGGGAAGGAGCGAAGGCGAAGGAAACGAACCGACCGAAGCGTGACATTCGCTCGCTGCGTCCGTTATCGTCGCATGCCCGAAGACATCAATGGGGAGGAGAATCCGGTCCCAGTGCGCGTTCGGAAGGTATGCGCTAGAATCAACGTGCCTATCAAACAATGGAAGGTTGACAGAGCGGCCGAATGTGACGGTCTTGAAAACCGTTGTGCGGCGACCCCGCACCAAGGGTTCGAATCCCTTACCTTCCGCGAACAAAGGGACGTACACGCAACCAAGGGAGAGACATGAACTACCAACTGCGAGCGGTCACCATTCGAACCAACAACTCCCTGGAGGGCATGACGCAGATAGGCAATCTGTGGACGGACATCATGAACGGCAAGTTCAATCTGGACCTCCCCCCGAATGGGACGATCATCTCCCGCTACTCCAACTACGAAAGCGACGAATCCGGCAACTATGACCTGAGCGTCATGGGCGTGAAGAAGGACTTCGTCGAACAGCTCGAAAGCGAGGCGAAGGAGGGGCGCTTCCGCGTCTACCGAGGGGAGACCGACGACGGCGACGTCGCAGCCGCCACTGAGCTCGCCTGGCAGCGGGTGTGGAACGACACGCAATCCGGCGAGCTCAAGCGCGCATTCACCGTGGATTACGAGCTGAGCGAGGTCGAGAGCGGGAAGACATCCTGCACCGTCTACATCGCGCTGCCTTAAGAGGCCTTTCCCGCCTCCCCACACCGGCCTTGACGGCGTCTGTCTACGCCCGCTTTTTGCCGCGTTTGATCCAGTACATTGCGTAGCCGAGAAGCACAAATAGGACCAGCATCACCACGCAGTAGAGGGTTACAGTGCCCCACCCGATCTGGCGTCCGTTAAGGAAGAAATATGGGAACGGGCTGTCTTCGTTCTCGGGAATCGGAACGTTGAAGACGATTCCCCGAACCAAGGCGTAGAAGAGATAGGCGAGGGGAAGGGCCGTCCACAGCAGGGGCTCGGTCCGGCGGTAAGAGCCACGCGGGTCGAAGAGCAGCCAGTCTGCGGCCACAAGGATCGGAACGATGAAGTGGACCGTCAAATTGTCGTAGGCCAGCACTTCCGAAGGGTCAGTCTTCGGCAACAGCAGAATCCCGAAAGTAAAAAAGGTCATGAGAATGGCGGTGGTCACCGCCGCCTTCACGCGAAGGTACCCCTTCGACCTGAGGACCCCCGTGCGACCAGTGGCGAGCAAAACCAAATGCAGGCCAAAGAAAAGCACAACCAAAGAGTTCGACATCAGCGTGTAATAAGTGAACTGGAACCATTTGAACGGATACATCTGCACGTAGACACCCGTCACACCCAGAAAAATGATTGCCAAGGCGTTGACCATTTGGATGCCGCGACATTTCACCCTCGTCTGCTTCGCTTCCATTTTCGGTATCGCTTTCCCCTTTCCTTTTCGCTTCTTTTCGGGCTTGATTCCCAAGTGTCGATTCTAGCACGAACGTTCGACGGCCTCGGAAGCCGACGGAGACATGCAAATCGGACGAGGCCGGCGAATAGAGAGCAAAGACGAAGGCATACGGCGCAGAAGGTTTGGCAAAGGAACGCTACGCCGGAGGCAGCCATCGAGCAAGACAACGACTGCGGAGACGCGGAGCGAGCCGCAGAAATCGCGTCAACACGGCGGTCCAAATGCCCTCGCCGACGGGGACAGCCGGTGTACGATGAAGTAGCTCACCACACTTTAAACGAAGTGACTCACCCATTTCGAAAGGGCTTCGATGAAGAACTCGGCTTTTGCCGCGAGCGCGGCCTGCCTCTGTCTCCTGCTCTCGTCGTGCGGCTCGGACTCCGCCCCGGCAACGCACGACGCCTCCAATATTGCAGCGACCGCCGCATCAAACGGCCGCTCAGCCTCATCGAGAGCCGATTCCGCGACGTCGAGCGTCGATTCCGAAGCGCCGGGAGCGGGCCGCGCTTCGGCGTCGTCGGGATCCTCGGACGGCGGCTCCCCGAACAGCCGGCGGAACCCGAAGCCTTCGCCGGCGAGCAGCGCAGGCAAGGCGAGCAAGGGCTCGGTTCTGGCGTCGGTCAAGTCGATGGCGTCCGCACGCGTGACGATGCAGGTCTTCTCGAACGACGCCGCCAATGCGAACCCCACGCACAGGGACTTCGGCGGGGTCTACGACGTGACGTGGAACGGGAACGAGGCTGCGTCGGTCTCGCCGTCGGATCCGAAGTCCGACGTCGGCCACATGTTCTGGAAGGGCAAGTTCGCCTACCTCCTGCGGCACGCGAAACGCGGAACCGTGCAAGCCGAGAAAACGGTCTTCTCCGTCGGGCGGGTGAACGCGCCGCTCGCGCAGGAACGGCAGGCGGGCTTCGCGCCGTGCGCCCAAGACGGCACATTCCGCGTGCGCGAGGCCACGATCGAGTACGACCCCGCCTCGCAGGCCGTCACACGACTCGATCTGACGACCGAATCGACCGACCTCAAGGTGCCCAACAGCTCGCGGGCCGTCTCGTGCCGGCTCGTCATGGCCTTCTCCCAGGTTGCACGGAACTGAACGCTCATGGGACTTGTCCCGCCAGCCCTCCTCGCCTTCTCCCAGGCGGAGCTGAGTTCAGGCGTCTCTTTCCGGCCCCTTCCCTTTCCGGCCCCTTCCTTCTCTTTGGTCGCGGGGATCTGAAGGGCGGCTTGGCCTTCCCTCGGAATCCGTCTTCCTCCTCTCAAATCTCGCTGAGCCGCGGGGTGAAAGCACCCCGCTAAACGGCGCTCGCCGATCCAGCCCTCAGGTACGCCGCCACCGCGAAGCGCAGTTTCGAGGCCGTATTCGGCTACGGCGGGAAGGCTCACGCTCACCGGCGGCGGACAGGCTCACGCTCACCGGCGGCGGGCAGGCTCGGCAGGCTCACTCCACAAGTCAATGGGCAACAGGCCCGGTGGATCGAGCGAAACAAACACGCTATCCTTGATGGTGTTGGAGACGTCGCATAGTCCGGTCGAGTGCGCCTTCCTGCTAAGAAGGTAGGGGTTCAAAGCCCCTCGCGGGTTCAAATCCCGCCGTCTCCGCAGAGCCTAACGGCCCTACGCAAGCCCCGGCCGAGATTAGGCCGGGGATTTGCTGTTCGCGACACTGCTGGCGTCAGTGCATCTGCCGCTTCCCTCCCCAGCGCTCGGACGAAACTGAAGGCACTGTGTTCACCTATCTACCTACCCGCTGTCGGGAAACTAGGGCAGATGGACCAGAGACTTTACACCTGCACTCTGGCCGCCAGCCTGTTGAGCTCGGCCTCAACCCTCGGCCAGTTTGGAACATCGAGAGTGATCTTCCACTTGCCGTAATCTTCGGCATAATTCGGGAGCCAGAGAGTGCGGGTGTTTCCATCAGCTAGCGGAACAGCACCGAAAAACATCGCCGTCCAATTTGAAATACCACTGGCAATCAACTTATCCTGTCAATCCGCGAAAATTTCGACAAGCGCCTTTACAGCTAACTCCGGGAACCACTCGTCTTACTTCTGGCCATTCCAGACAACTGTCGCATACATTGTTACACCAGGCTTATCGAGGATCTGGTTGACTAGAAAGCCGAGTTTAGCCCACCCGTCAGCGTGATCATTCGCGCAATCTTCGATAATCTGTAAGACATGCCCCGCATAGCGGGTGTCAATCTCTTGAGACGAACTAGAAGTGAATAACCCTCTCATAGTTAATATTTACTAATCAGATTGTTAAACTCATTTTAGAGTAATACAAACTTTCGAGAGGTCGAAAAGCATGTAGACCTAACTAAAACAAGTATAATGAATTAAACTTCCGCGAGGGCCCCTTCAATCTTCAGCCTGTTCGCGGAGGCTGTAACTTCGATCTTCCAAGGACCGTATGTGTCAGTGTAGTCAGGAATCCATACAGAATGTCTTTGGCCGTCATGATCTGCGACACCAATGAACATTGACATCCAGTTTTCGATGCCGTAATAGATTAAATCGTGTTGCCAAGCATATAGAACATTGTTCAGGTCATCCTGAGCCTCAATTGGCATCCAATTTTCAAATAATTGACTGTCTCGAATGAGGGCTGCGTACACATGAACACCCACCAGTTTGCCCTTGTCGGCCTCATCAACGACTTGATTGACAAAGATTCCCGCTTTGGACCAGTAAGGAGCAACCGCATCTGCGGCTGCTTCGAGAATGTTGCCAACCTCCTCGGTGTAGAGTCCATGAAGATTCAGAGGCTGCCGACTATGAAAACGCGTCACCGCGGACCGCTTTCGCGCACAGTACGCGATTGCACGGCTGACCGTCTCGTCCCTCGAGACCCGCCAGCAAGTATGTTGAGCTCGGCCTCAACCCTCGGCCAGTTTGGAGCATCGAAAGTGATCTTCCACTTGCCGTAATCTTCGGCATAATTCGGGAGCCAGAGAGTGCGGATGTTCCCATCAGGTTGCGGGACAGCGCCGAAAAACATCGCCGTCCAGTTTAGAAGACCATTGGCAGTTAAATCTTTCTGCCAATCCTTGAAAATACTAACAAATGCTTGAATCGCACCTCCAGGAAACCATTGGTCAAATAACTGACCACTACAAATCAAAGGAATATGAACCCGAATACCATGGAGATCCTTATGTTGATTGATAATGGCACCAAGTCTGCTCCATCCTTCGGCGACATCATTGGCCATGTCTTCAAGAACGGTTAAAGCATGCCCCATGTAGCAAGCGTCGATTTCGTGAGACGGGGGCAGACTTTGCATCTGTTTGCCTTTCGTTAAGCATCTTCGTTTTCTCGGTTTCCTTGCCAGGCTTCAGGCAGCGCCTTCAGCCAGTTCTGAACCGTGCCGTCAACGGACATTGACGCGCTAAGCACGCAGGTACGCAACAGGGGTCAAAGCCCCCGCAACGCCTCTTCCACCACAGGCCTGTTCGGACGATCGGTGTGGATCTTCCATTGTCCAAAGCCCTCACCATAACCCGGCGACCAGCGGGCGTGGCCTTGAGCAGTCACCCCGAGGAACATAGACGTCCACAGCGGGGCTTCGCCAATGTTGCCCGCCCCTTCTCTCCATCGGGCGATCGCACGGCTGACCGTCTCGATCTCGAGGTCCGGCAGCCAGTCGTCCCACGACTCGCCTCTCCAGACCACCATGTTGTACATCAGAAGGGTGCCGGCCTCCTCGTTGACATTGGCGAGAAGCCCGAGCTTCGTCCAACCGTTGGCGTTCTCATTCGCCTTGCGAATTAGAACCTCGACGATTCGCGACATGTAATGGGTATCAACCTCCTGAAGCGGGGTTAGCAAGGCCGATTCTTCATTCGGCGGTTCCATATCAGTTCCACATCAGTCCAGCTGGCAGAGCTGCGCGGACTTCTTGCTTGAACATGAGTTTCCTGGGCTACTTGGAAAGCAATCCAATGATCGTGCAAAACTCCTGCCGCACCCGAGAAGCTGAAGCTCGAGATTCTATCCCTTCGCCCTAGCCGCTAGTTTGTCAAGTTCAGCCTCGACCTTCGGCCAATTCGGAACACCGGGAGTGATCTGCCACTTACCATAGTCGGTAGCATACTCTGGGAGCCAGAGAGTGCGGATGTTTCCATCGGCTTGCGAAATAGCACCAAAGAACATCGCCGTCCAATTGGGGAATCCACCCGCAATTAATTCTTGTTGCCAATCATAAAAAAGGTTTGCAAGCGCTCCAAGAGCAAGTTCAGGGAACCATTTATCGTATTTTTTCCCCTTCCACACCACAGCGATATAAGTAAGTACGCTTGGGTCTTCGGCGGATTGATTGACGGTCATCCCCAGTTTCGTCCACCCGTCGGCTCGTTCGTCCGCGCAGTCTTCCATGATCTGAAAGACGTGTCCCATGTAACGAGTGTCGATTTCATGCGACGGCGGGAACTTGTTAACTGTCACAGTTTGTCCTTTCCTTTAACTGTAGGAGGCGTGTGTTCATGATAGTGAATGGAGCTCTGAATACGGAAGAAACCATAGATATTTACTTCAAAGGTTCCAATCCAGGACCTACATTCGAAAAGGAGTGATCAGGATAAGATTTCCCGACTCCTTCAGCAGTTATTGCATCAACACGTGTAGCAATCATTTCAGGCCGCCCATGGATGGAGCCGGTTTCTTCCATATAGGTGTGGACCCAAGAGTCTTCGGGCAAGTCGCGGGTGATTGAACGCTCATACTCCTGATAGAGGTCCGGATGATTCACGTGCTTCTCGTGGCTGGTGAGGTTGAGGTTCGTCTCCTTCATCTCCAACTTGCTCACAATCTCCTTTCCGTCTGGATCGAGTTGTTCGTATGCACTTTGCCAGTCATGGGCCGGGTTGGATGGGTCGGCGATGGATTGACGCATCTGTTCGACGTGCGGGGCGGCGTCGGCGTGCTTGCCGCCAAAGACGGTCGCCGGGTCATACTCGCTGTTGAGGATCCGGTGGCGGGCGGGATCGATCAGGTGCGAGTTGACCCTGTGGCCTGCCTGGTAGTGATAAATCTGGCCGGTGACGGGATCTTTGAGCGGACTGACAGAGCCCTTGTTCATGTCCCGATAGAGTTTGCGCTCGGCGACGTCGGCGCTTCCTCCCAGGCGGCGGCGGGCGACGTTTCGGCCGCTGTGAACCGTCTCCACGCCCAAGAAGTTGCCTTTCCTGTCAAAATGATAATCCGCATACGCGCCGTTGCCGCGCCTGCCTCCGTTGTGAAGAGCCCGGCGTTCGACGCTGCCGCCGGGAACCAGCGGCTTGGGCGGCGGCGGGTTGAAAGATTTGCCTCGGCCGAGGGCGTTGGCGAGGGCGGGGGCTGCGTGCTCGGCCTGCCCCGCGGCCTTGCGCACGCCTGCGCCCGAGTGGTTGGCCAAAGCGTTCTTGAACTTGGTGAGCACGTTCTTCGCCCCGTCGGCCAGCTGCCCGAGGGCGTGGCCGGAATGGAACAGATCCTTGATGTGCCCGCGCAGCACAGTGGCCGAATGGAGAACCTGGCTCGCGACGTCCTCGATGATGAACGGCGTCAGAGCGCCGAGGGACAGGAATTCCATGACGGCGTACTTCGCCAGGGAAGAGACCGTGTCACTAATGCGGTCGCGCACGAGGTCATGGACGACCTGCACCGCCACCGAGACCCCCAACAACGACGTCGCCATGCCCTCGGACAAGCCTCCGACCATGCCGATATGCCGGGACATGTCCGTTTGATGAGACCTGTAGGCGGCGATCGTGACACCCTCGGCGCCGTCCATGTCCTCGTTGACGGCACGAGCAAGGACGGCCGAGTTCTCATTCAGGCTGCCCCCGATCGAGGACCACGTCTGGGAAAAGGCGCGGACCTCGCCGGGATTGCCCGTCAGATCGTTGAGCCAGTCCTTCAAAGGCGAGAAATGCTCGATCACCCACGCCAACCCCCACGACAACAGCTTGCCGAAAGGGTCGCGGGCGAGGTCGGCCATGTCAAGCGCTCCGCCCAACCCGGCGAGAGAGCCTGCGAGCCAGGACTTCGCCTGCAACGCCTGGGTCAGGCCTTCCCCGTCCTCGATCAGCCCCAGCCCCGCCAGGGCCGACGGCTCGTCCTCGCCCCGAGCAGCCTTCGCATAAACAGCCATGATCGCCTTGCCTCCTATAAGAGCTTCTTGCTTGCGTCAGCCAGCAACCGCCTGCATTCGGCGAACGACGCGGCCTTCACGCCAGCCCCGTCTCGACAGTGCGTATATGGGCGGCCTGCTCGGCGTCGGAAGACTCGAAATCGTCGGCTGCACCCCGCAGCCCGGCCGCCGTCTCCTCCAGAGACTCGCCCACAGCCTCAATCGCCGCGTCGGCCACGATCTTCACAATCGTCAATGGAGGGACGAAGAACTGACACATGATCCCAAAAGCGTCGGAAGACAGAGTGGCCCCCGAGGCCTTGCGGGCGCTAGACACCCCGCCGACGACGTCGTCCACCGCCCGCGAATGATCACGCAGCCCCTGCGGGTTGACATTGAGATTCTTCACGGCTGACCGCCCTTGTCATCGTCCTCTCCGCTGCGGCGAAAGGCCCGTCCGCCGGCGCTCCCCGACCGTCCGGTCAGGCCCGCCAGTCCGCCGCCCGGTTGCCCCAAACGCCTCGGTGTCCCCGATTCCTTGACGCCAGCCGCCCGGAGCTCGGCGTCGGCAGGCCTTTCCGTCGGCTCTTTCGGAGCGCCCGGATGCCACACACCCGACTGTCGGGTAGAGACCTCGAGCGCTTCGCTTGAACCTCGACCGGCATTGAGCAGGCGGTCCGCCTCGGCCAACGCCGCAGCAGCCGTGGCCGAATCGGCCCCGAAAGTCTCATGCATCAAGCGCGCGTAACGATTCGCCGCGTTCCGATGGGCCTGACGCGACGCCTCCACGACCAGCTCGGCCAACCTGTCCAATGACACGCCGGAGGCACCGGCCGAGAACTGAATCGCCGTCAATGCCCCGGCTTGGTTGACCGTCGCCGTCACCTCGCCGCCAGCGCTCTTGCCGTGCCCGCGCAAACGCTCCACGGCGCCCCGCAGTGCGCGCGCTCGCATCAAGTCATCCTGAGCCTGAGCCACCTGCCCGTCAACCGTCGCCAACGCCGCCGCCAACGACGAAAAGTCCTTCGCCACCATGATGCATTCCCTTTCACGATAGACTCGGTGGCCGCCCGCCGAACCGCAAAGATTCGCTGGACTCCGAATTGCTGAAGAAACTACTCCGCCTACGAAACCGACACTATGGGCAATGGTGCCCATTGACTTTTCAGGAGTTAATGACCTTAAAGAATCAATGAAGGCTTGAGGGCGAACCGAATCGTCCGTAGACAAGCAGGAAACCCGCTCGTCTACAGCGAGTGCCGTTCACATTGCAGGCCCGGGCGCATCGCAGCACATCGGCCCCGTCACGGGATGGACAGATGCGTCGGCGGCCTCCGGATACCGATCCGGCGCGTGGCCAAGTTCCGCATTCAGCCGGCGAGCCGAGGCAGCCATCAGCTCGAGCAGCCGTCGGCCTAAGACAGGAACCGACCTGGGGCAGCCGTTGGAATTTCAACCGTATCGCGGCGTTTTCGAGGCCCCAGAATCGGCTAAACTGAAGCCATGCGTGTGAACATCGGCGTGGACGTCGGCGGCACGAAGATTGCCGCGGGAGCCGTTGACGACAATGGAGAGATACTTGCCCTCGTGCGGAAGCCGACGCCTGCGTCGAGCTCGAATGCAGTGGCGGACACAATCGGCGAGTGCGTGAAGGAATTGGCCGGGTCGTACGACGTCGAAGCCATAGGCATCGGAGCCGCCGGCTTTGTCAACCGCGAGCGCACAACCGTGGTTTTCGCCCCGAATCTGGCGTGGCGCAACGAGCCGCTGGCCGAGAAGGTCTCGCAGGCTACCGGGCACCGCGTCGTCGTCGAGAACGACGCGAACGCAGCAGCATGGGGAGAGTTCAAGTACGGCGCGGCAAGCGAGCACTCGTCGGCCGTGGTCGTCACCGTGGGGACGGGGATCGGCGGCGGGATAATCGTCGACGGCGCCCTCCTGCGCGGGGCCGGAGGATTCGCGGGAGAAATCGGACATATCGTGGTCAATCCGGGAGGCCAGCGGTGCGGCTGCGGCGTTCTGGGATGTTGGGAGGCGCAGGCCTCCGGCACGGCGCTGGTTCGCATAGCGCGCCAGTTGGCCGCAGATTCGCCCGTATACGGCGCACGCATGCTTAAACTGGCGGGCGACCGCGAGATCACGGGGCTGGACGTCACTCGCGCGGCGCAGGCAGACGACCCGGCGGCGCTGGAGTGCTTCGCCGAAATAGCCGAATGGATCGGAATCGGAATGGCCACCCTCAGCGCGGCAATCGACCCGGACGTCTTCGTCCTCGCGGGCGGCGTCAGCGAATCGGGGGACCTTCTCGCAGTTCCCGCGCGCGCTTCCTTCGAAAAGTCCCTGACCGCGAAGGAATTCCGCCCCGCTCCCCTCGTCAAGCTCGCCACACTCGGAAACAACGCCGGCATCATCGGTGCCGCAGACCTAGCGAGGCGCTAAATGGCAGACATCCTCACCCGGATGGCAGACGGAACCCTCAAGCAGCGCAACCCATTCACCGGCACGGTCGTCTGGACGGTGCCCGGACGCGGAAACCGGCCGCTGCCCTCCTCCGCCCCCGACTCCGGGCCGATAACCGACTTCGGATACACATGCACCTTCTGTGAGTCCCGCGTCCTCGAAACCCCGCCGGAGAAGTCGCGCATCCTTTCCAGCGGGGAGATCGTCAGAGGGATGCCGGTCGACGGCTTGGCGGACCCTTGGGAGTTCCGCAGGGTCCCCAACCTTTTCGAGATCGTCTCCTACGCCTACTGGGAGAAGAATTACGACTATCAGATGCCGGGGCCGGCCCGCGAGCGCATGGAGCGCTACATGGCGGACCCGGCCGGGCGCGCCCATATCCAAGCGGTTCTCCGAGGGTCGGGAATGAACGAGGACGCCATGGCCGAGCGCGCCCCCGCTTTCTTCGGAGGGGGGCACGATCTCATTCTCGGACGGCGCCACTATCTCGACGGCGCTGCCGACAAGTCCCAGCTGGCCTGGGCGGGCTCGCTCACCCCCGAGGAGCATTCCCACTATTGGACGCTCACGATCGACGCCATGCACGATCTTTACCAGCAAAACCGCTATGTTTCGTACGTGCAGGTCTTTCAGAACTGGCTCAAGCCCGCAGGCGCATCCTTCGACCATCTTCACAAGCAGCTCGTCTCCATCGACGAGCGATCGGTCAATCAGACCGTGGAGATCGAACGCGTGCGCGCCAACCCCAACCTCTACAACGAGTCCGGGGTCGATTACGCCGCCAAGCACAACCTCGTCATCGCTGAGAACGACGGCGCCGTCGCGATCGTCGGCTTCGGCCATCGCTACCCCACGCTCGAAGTGTGGAGCCGGTCTTCGGCGATCCAGCCTTGGGAGCACACTCCCGACGAGGTGCGCCACATGTCCGACCTGGTTCACGCGATGCACGCCGCAACGGGCGGCGGAATCCCCACAAACGAGGAATGGTACTGCGCTCCCATCGACACCGACGTGGCGATGCCTTGGCGCATCCTCCTCAAGTGGCGGGTCTCCACACTGGCGGGCTTCGAAGGCGGCACGAAGATCTACGTCAACACCGTCGATCCTTGGACGCTCAGAGACAAGGTGGTGCCACGACTGCTCGATCTGCGCGCCGAAGGCAAGCTTGCTTCGGGCGTCAGCATCGCCACCGAATGCTCCTGCCGCGTCAACTCTCTCAAGTACAACCCTTACCTGCGCCGCCGATAGAGGCATGTGCCACCGATAAGGCCCGCGCCGCCAGCGGAGGCATCCGACGCCGGAGGCGGCGAGCTCAGCCTGCGCTGCCGAGAGAACAAGTCTTCTGCCAGCGCGTCGGGCCTCATTCGTAGGCAGCCGCGGGAATGAGAGCCGTCAGTTCCTCCATGAGTTTGACGCACCGATCCACGTCTTCGACGTCGTACCGATCAATCCAAAGGAAGACGCCGTCGCCGTCGAATGCCAAGCGCTCGCCGCGCAGACGATCCATAAGGAACTCCTGCACGGGCTTGGTCAAAACGGCCTGGCCCACGCGTTCGTCGTCCGTTTTGACGTCAAACTCTCTGTTGAATTCCTGCCATTCGGTGGTGAGGTCGTTGTTGGCCAAACCGAAGACGCCCTCAGGCTTGATGCGCATGAGAGGAAGCGGCCCGGGAAGCGGATAGCGCAGAATGGCGCACGCTTCCGTCCGACGGTCGTCGCCGTAGCTCTCCGTCCACACCAGCTCGTAGTAAAGCGCCTCGCCCGCACGCGTCGGGATACGCAGAACATCGCGAGCCGTCGCCCCGCCGATCCTGAACAGCCGACCCGTCTGCCGGCCCAGATCCCTGTCGGATTCCGTGAAATCGAATCCCCGGTTTTCCGCCCACTGCCGCCGCTCGTCGCGTTTTTGCCGTTCATATGCGAATCCGAGGATCCCGACGAATATGACCACGACGATCACCATGATCACAATGGGCATAGTCTCACTCATTTCACGTTTGGATGCGAGAGTCACAATACATCCACCTACTGCCTGCCTCTAGAAAAATAAGCGCGCCCACAGACAAACAAGTCCTGTTCGCGCACAAACGCTGTATTTTCGCGGTTCGTTTCGAACCCGACTCAAGAGTACCTCCACTTTAGAATGAATGCAACAAGCAATCCGAAGTGCATGGGGCTGATTGCAAACGTCGGCCTTCCTCGTCTCAACCTATTGCGCGCCCGTCTGCTGCGCGCCCGTCTTTCCCTCAGACAATGCGAGACGAGAAAGAAACAGACGGCATAACCAGACATCTGAACGTGGAAACTTCCCCTCGCACGCCGCTGAGCCGGCAAGATCAGTACGTCCAGGCGCCGCCGAAAAGGGAAGGCGGGACCTGCGCCGTCCACTCGCGCATAAGCTCGGCGCACCCAAAGGAATCATTCACGTTGTACGCCTCGAAGGCAAGATAGGCGACGTCGCCGACGATCTCCATATGGCCTTTCCTCATATAATCCATGAGGAACTCCTGCATAGACGGCGTCAACAGCGCCCGGGCCGCCTGGCCGTTCACCGACTTGACGTCGAACTCCTCGTTGAAGGCCTGCCACTCCGTCGCAATCGCGAACTCTCGGCTTCTTCCGCCGCCGTAAACTAGTTCTTCGAACGGGGAGAAGATCACGTTCATACCTCTGCCTTTGATCCGGATGCGGGGCAACGCACCGGGCAACGGATAACGAAAAATGGCGTTTGAGTACGTATAAGAAGAGTTCTCGCCGCTCTCGGAGCGCCACGTGAGTTCGTAGTAGAGCGCCTCGCCGAAGGGTGTGCGAAGGGCAACGACGTCGCGAGCGACGTAGCGCTTGACGTAGGGAAAGAGAGGGCCAAGGGAGAAGACTTGGCTTGTGGTCGCGGCCAGGCGCTCGTCGGATCTGAAATAGCGCAGGCCGCGGGACTGCGCCCACTCCTGGCGGGCGTCTCGCTTTCGCTTGTCCTCCCAGCTTCTGCATATCCATATGACGACGCCAACTAAAATAAAGCCGACGTACAATATCGATTCCAATGTTGCTTTCCTTCGTTCTACCCCTGGCCCGATTCTCCGCCCGGCCTCAGCGCACCGTGTTCCTGCTGAAGAGAGAGGACGGGACCCGCGCCGTCCACTCGCCAGAGAGAGGACGGGACCCGCGCCGTCCATTCGCCCATGAGGGCTGCATAGGCGGGAGAATTCACGGAGCTGTATTTCGAGTGCATGAGATAGGCGACGTCGCCGACGATCTCCATGTGGGTCTCGCGCATGCGAGCCATGAGGAACTCCTGCATGGCCGGCGTCAGCAATGCACGGGCCGCCTCCTCGTCGACGGACTTGACGTCGAACTCCTCGTTGAAGGCCCACCACTCCGTCTTGATCCTGAAGGATCGGCCCCTCGCTCCGGCGCCGGAAGCGAGCTCGTGCGTCATGCGCCAGCTTTTGATGCGCATGCGCGGCAATGAGCCGGGCAGCGGATACCGCAAGAGCGAATGCCTGAACTCCGACATCCCGCTTGAACCGGCCGGTCGGGAGGCGAGTTCGTAGTAGAGCGCGCCGCCGAACGGCGTGGGAATGACGACGACGTCGCGGGCGACGTGGCTGCCTCCCACAAGAGAATAGACCCGGCCCGTGGCTTCGCCGAGCGACTCGTCGGACCGGTGAAAGGCCAATCCGCGGCCTTCCGCCCATCGCCGACGGAGGGCCCGCTTTCGCTGGACTCTCAAACTGAAGTAGACGAAAGCAACGATCGAGAAGACCAGAACAGCCGCAGTCACCCAAAGCAGCGAAGGGCCGTTGCCATAAGAATAATAAGCAACCGCGCTCGCAAGCTCCTGCGCGCCCATAGACGTCCTAACTATAGACCATCGTTCTGCGTCCGCCTGGTCCGCCTGTTCGTGTGGAGCGCTTAAGAACCTAGGGACGATTCATCGTATCAGAACACAGAAGACGCATAGAAACTGAGCGGGTCTACTTTCAGCTCCGCAGCCGGGCCTGCCGCAGCTTCACCGCCGGGCGTCGGGGCGGCGAAACCGCCTGCGCGCCTCTACCCCCGCCCGAAAAGGAACTCGGGGACCCTCGCGAACCATTCGTCCATGAGCCTTGCGTATACGACGGAATCCTCCGATTTGTACCTGGAGAGGCGAAGAAAGGCGCCCCCGCCCACGATCTCCATATGCATTTTTCTCATATGATCCATCAGAAACTCCTGCATCGGCCCGGTCAACAGGGCATGGGCAGCCTGCTCATCCTCGGACTCGACTTCAAACGCCTTGTTGAACGCCTGCCACTCGGTGTTGATGTCGTCGTTCGCGAAGCCGAGCATCCCCTCCGGTTTGATACGCATGCGCGGCAACGTCCCAGGCAGAGAGTAACGCATGAACGTGCGCTTTTTCCTTTCCTTGTTCTCACCGTGCTGCTCAACCCATGTGACTTCGTAATAGAGCGCGGTTCCGGCCGCCGAGGGGATGACGACGACGTCGCGGGCAACGTGCCTCCTCCCGGCAAGCCTGAAGACGCGGCGGGTGGCTTTTCCCAGGTCCACATCCTCTTTGATGTAGCGGAATCCCTGGGATTCAGCCCACTTTTGACGTCGCATCCGCTGCAGAATTGCAAGCCATCCTCCTACGAGCATGATTACGACGACAGCGGCTCCCACCAGGATTTTGACCCCGATCGAAGAACTGGACCACGCCGATGCATTGCTGGCGGCGTCGCTCGCGGCAATGCTCGCAAACATATTGAAACTCATCATTCTCCTAACCGCCGACCGTTTGCCTGGTCAGCTGTCTCCACTTGCCACTCCAACTAAGTGACCGAATAACTGGCTGTCCACAGACAACCGCCGGATTGACCGTTTCTCCCAATTGATTGAATGTCTGATTAACCGGGATCCGGCGAAACTGACTGACCATGATCCGATGACGTCAACGGGTCGGCGCCGCGCTGAAGAAGAACCTCGGGACCACGGCAAGCCATTCGTTCATGAGGCCAGCGTATGCGACGGAGTTCTCCGGTTTGTAGTTGCCGAGGACGATGAAGGCCTCATTTCCCGAGAACTCGATGTGCAGCCCCCGCATCCGAGCCATGAGGAACTCCTGCATCGGCCCGGTCAGCAAGGCATGGGCCGCGCGCTCGTCCTCCGATTTGACGTCGAACTCCTTGTTGAACGCCTGCCACTCGGTGTTGACGTCGTTGTTCGCAAGGCCGAACACGCCCTCGGGTTTGATGTGCATGCGCGGAAAGAACCCGGGCAAGGGATAGCGCAGGAAGGAGCATCTCTTCGTTTCAACGTCGTTGTCGCCGTGCCATTCAACCCACGTGACCTCGTAGTAGAGCGCACTGCCGGCCGCCGCGGGAACGACGATCACGTCGCGGCCGGTGTGCCTCATGCCCGGAAGCCCGTAAACGCCGCGAGTCTGCTTGCCCAGGGCCTTGTCGGTTTTGACGAATCGCAATCCGTGAGAGGCCGCCCATTTCTTCCTGACGTCGCTGCAATGGTTCCTCCACCAAAAGAAGACGCCGATGCACAAAACAATGAGCAGAACAATGCCCAGGACTCCAAAGAGGAGCGAGGCCGCCGCGTGCGTGAGAGAGCCAAGGCCCGAAGCTCTGTTCGCGGCGCACAAAGGGTTCATGCGAGTCCTCTCTTTCGTAACCCGGGCTTGGTCCGGTCCGCGTGAACGGGTTGCCGACCGCCGGCCGACAATCGCAAGTGTATGTGGAGCGCCGTGCAAGAATCAGCTCGCTTGGCGTGGACCCTTCCCCACAGGCCGGGCCCGGCCCGTCCGCGTCGTTGCACTCGGCGTGAAATCGAAGCCGAAGTTCAACCCCGGCGCTCGGAGGCGCGGCAGCCAGCGACGATGGCATAACTTCACCGCCAAGGCCAGGGCCGCGGAGTCACAGCTCGACGAGGCCGGCCAAAGTCGGCAGCTCCAGCACGACGTGCCGCGTCGTCACTCGAAAGCCGACGGATTCGTAGATGTCGATTGCGCCGGTGTTCGGGGCTATGACCGTGACATTGAGGAAGTGGACTCCCTCGCGTTTGAGCCCTTCGGCCATCGCGAGCAGTGCGGCCTTCGAGTGGCCGTGCCCTCGATACCCCTCGTAAACGTGAAGGTCCCAGATGCGAGCGTCCTTGCCGTCGATTTCCACCCATATTCCGCCTATCGTCGTCGAATCGACGCAGATCGCCATGAGGGCGTGCCCGGGAGTCGCCACGCCGTCGGAGAGCCGCTCCCTCGCTTTCATCAAAACGTCCCACGAGCCGCGCATCGGGCACGAGCCGGACGCCAGCGCAAGATGGCGGTCCGCCGAACGCATGGTTCGCTCCAGGAACGTGTCGAGCTCGGCCGCCGTCATCGATCGGACGTGGATGTCGTCGTACGTGCTGGTCAGGTGGACGTCGGAGATGGGCACGGCAAGCCTCTCCGATATCTCACGCGAGGGAAGCTCGGCGAGGCCGCGCTCCCCCGGAAATACCTTCATCGCCACCGGCCTGTCGTCGCACGCCGCAAAGATTTTGCGCACCCACGGGGCTGGGTCGCCGGTTATGCGCGAGGCCACAACCTCCGGCTCGTCGCCCGGGCGCAGCCACATCCACTCGCCCGTCTCCGAGGTGAAAATGCGGGAATCGCGGGGCACCCCGACGCGAAACATGGCCGCTTTCCTCGTTTTGTACTCGGCGAGATGCCCTTCGCGCAGAGCGCCGCTCGCCGCGCGCACCCGAGCCATATGCTCGACTGCGCGCGGCAACCACGTCCCCACCTCGGCGGGGGCAATCTCGGCGATGCGCATACCGTCAATTCTATTGCCGCTAGGACGTGTGACCCATATTTTGATCGATTGTGGGAGCACGTGCGAATGGAGCGGGCGAGACTCATCTTTTCCCGGCGTCTGCCGCCCGCCTGGTCGGGCTCCCGCCTCTTGCGCCGCCCCCGCTTCGGGCGTCATTTCTTGGCCGTCCGCCAGCCGCCCGCACGAGCGCGGTCATTCCGGCACGAGCGCGGTCATTCCGGCACAAAGCACGGTCATTCCGGCACGAAGCGCCCGTCTTCCATGACGACGACGCGGTCGGCGACCCGCCGGGCCTCCTCGCGGTCGTGCGTCACGTACAAGGCGCCGATTCCCGTCGAATCGCCCGCCCCGGCCGAAGCACCCGTCCTTGTCAAGGAGTCCGTCTCAGCCGAAACGCCCGCCCTCGTCAGGGCATCCGCCCCCGTCAAAGCCCCGGTTCCGGTCAGAATCCTCCGCAGCTCCAGCGAGAGCGCCTCGCGAAGGTCACGGTCCAGGGCCGAAAGGGGCTCGTCCAGAAGCATGAGCGCGGGCGATCGCGCAAGAGACCTCGCCAGAGCGACCCGCTGCGCCTGGCCCCCCGAAAGCGTTGTGACCTCGCGCTTTTCGTATCCGGGAAGCCCAACCAGTTCGAGGAGCTCGGCAACCTTTTGGCGTCTGGCGCGCCTGCGCTCCCGGACCGCGCGCAGGCCCTCGATTGGCAGGCCG
>CAJPTB010000001.1 GCA_905373325.1 uncultured Ancrocorticia sp. | reverse complement strand
GCTTCAAAGGCCTCGTCCAGAACGTCGTCGACCTGGCCGAAAAGTACAATCTCTCTTCGGGCAAGCTTTCCAAAGACCTGCTCGACAACCTCGATTTCGACAAGATCGTCACAGCGGTCACCACCGTTCTCGAATACTTGACCTCTGCGGGAAGCCTGCTCGGAATGATCGCCTTGTCGATGCTTTTCATCACCGTCGACACGATGACGATGAAGTTCCGTTCGAAGATCGTCTACGAACACGATTCGCATTTCCACGACGCCCTCGAAGGCTTCGAAGGGCGGGTCCGCCAGTACTGGATCGTCTCCTCGATCTTTGGCGCGATCGTCGCGGTCATCAACGGGATCGTCCTGGCCTTCCTCCATGTGCCCATGCCGGCGGCGTGGGCGATATTCAGCTTTGTCACGAACTACATACCGAACATCGGCTTCGTCATCGGCCTCGTGCCGCCCGCGCTTTTGGGGCTGCTCGATTCCGGCTGGCTCACGGCCTTATGGGTGGTGATCGCCTACAGCGTCATCAACTCCGTGATCCAGGGGATCTTCCAGCCGAAGATCACGGGCGACGCCGTCGGCCTGTCGACAACCGTCACTTTCCTTTCGCTTCTTTTCTGGACCGTCGTCATCGGCCCCCTAGGTGCCATTCTGGCCGTCCCGCTTACGCTTTTCGCGAAGGCGCTTCTCATCGACTCGAGCGTTCAGACCAGATGGCTCGAAGTGTTCGTCATCCCCGAGTCCGAAGCGAAAAAACGTTATGACAGCGGTTTCTACGACGTCGAGAACCCCGCCGACGACGACTTCGTCGATTTTATGTCCGCGGAGCTCGACGAACACTCGGAATCCGAGCGCTCCAAAGCGGGATTGGGCCGTTCCAAGGTGAGGTTGCGGCGCAAATCGGCCCCGGAAGGCGGAGAGTCCGGAGGCTGAGAAAGCTATCCGCCGCCTTCAGCCAAGGCTGCGCAGGATGAGCATTCAAGATAGTCTAAGAAACAAGCCAAACAGTCCTCTATATACTAGGTGCCTCACGGAACCGTTTCGATTCCGAGAGAGAACACGGGAGGTCCGATGCCCACCACTACCGGAAACGTGCGGGGAGACAAGGACACACAGGCAACTTCGCACAAGTTGGCGAAGGGGCGTTCCGCAGAGGCGACCGAGCACGCCGAAGGACGACGCAAAGGGAAGCCCAAGCGCAAGCGCGGCTGGAACTATCCCAGAAGGGGATACGGGCCGATTCATCGGTGGATCCCCAGCTGGCGGGTCGTCCTCGCGTCCTTCATCTCGATGTTCGCCTTGCTCGTCGGGTCCTTCGTCGCGCTGTACGCCACCACGGAAATTCCCGAGCCGGACGATTTCGCCTTGGCGCAGACCACCACCGTCTACTATTCCGACGGCGTGACAAAGATGGGGACATTCGCGGACTACGAACGCGAACCCGTCAAATTGAAGACGCTGCCGAAGCATCTTTCGAACGCGCTCGTGGCCTCCGAGGACTCGACTTTCTACACGAACAACGGCGTCTCCCCGAAGGGCATCTTCCGCGCGCTCGTCAACAACATCAAAGGCGGCCCGAGGCAGGGCGGCTCCACCCTGACCCAGCAGTACGTCGAGCGTTACTATCTCGGCAGCACGAAAGGGTATTTGGGCAAGATCAAAGAAGCCATCCTGGCCATAAAAATCGACAAGCAGCAGTCTAAGGACCAAATCCTCGAAAACTATCTCAACACCATCTACTTTGGCCGCGGAGCCTACGGAATTGAAGTGGCTTCCCAGAAGTACTTCGGCATTCCCGCAAGCAAGCTCTCCGTTTCGCAAGCCGCGCTGCTCGTCGGCATCATTCCCGGTCCCACGATTTACGATCCTGCCGTCAACCCCCAAAAAGCGAAAGAAAAGTGGGATCGCGTCCTCGACCGAATGGTCGGCGAGGGTTATCTGAGCAAAGCGGACAGACAGGCCCAGAAGTTCCCCGATACGATTGAGCGCAAGCAGGCCACGGCCTTCAAAGGCCCCAACGGATACCTTCTTTCCGCGGTGAGCAACGAGCTCCTCGCGAGCGGCAAGTTCACTCTCGACGACCTCAATCAGGGCGGTCTGAAGATTGTGACGTCGATCGACAAAGACAAGCAGGACGCCGCGGTGGCGGCCGTCAACGGGCTGCCCAAGGACCGGCCGAAGAACAACTACGTCGGCCTCGTCTCAGTCGACCCTCGGAACGGTGAAATCTATGCGATGTACGGCGGCGCGGACTACCTCGCGCGCCAGCGCAACTCGGTGACGCAGGACCGCGCGCAGGCGGGTTCCACCTTCAAACCTTTCGGTCTGCTCGCCGCGCTCCAGAAGGACTATTCGCTCTCGAAGACATACGATTCGAAGACCCCCAGAACTTTCTACAACGGCTCTGTCACCGTTCAGAACTTCGACGGAAAGGACCGCGGCCGGATCGACCTCGTCACTGCGACGAAGCATTCGGTCAACACCGTCTTCGCCCAGCTCAACGACACCGTGGGTCCTGCGAACACCAGGAAGGCGGCTGTTGAATCGGGGATTCCCGATTCGACGCCGGGACTGGACAACAACCTGACGAACATCCTCGGCTCGGCCTCGCCCCGCCCGATCGACATGGCCAAAAGCTATTCGACCTTCGCCAATCAAGGGGTGACCACCACCCCGCACATTGTGCGCACGGTCGAGGACAGAAAAGGCCAGTCTAAGTACAAGGGTCCGACGGCTGGAAAGCGGACGTTCGAAAAGGAGACGATGAACCAGCTCAACTACGCCTTGCAGTCGGTGACCGAGAGCGACGGAACGGGTTCGACTGCGGGTGCCCTCGGCAGGCCGGTCGCCGGCAAGACGGGAACGTCGTCCGGACCCTGGTCCGCGTGGTTCATCGGCTATATCCCGCAAATGGTCACGGTCGTGGACATGTACCAGATCGGCGCGAACGGCAAGGAGGAGATTCTCACTCCCTTCGGCAAGTACTACTACGGCATTGGAGGAGGATCGTTCCCCGCCGAGATATGGCTTCGATACATGAAGAAGGCCACCGCGGGCATGGAGGTTGAGAAGTTCGCGAAGCCTTCGTACGTGCCAAAGAGGTCCGACGGCGACAGCCGCGTCCCGACGAAGAAAAAGACCGCGACGCCGACGCCCGCCCGCACGACCGGTCCCACGGCAACGCCGACCCCGAGCGGGACAACGGGCACGCCCGAGCCGACCACAAGTTCGACGGATGACGACGACGATCACAAGCATCCGTCGCCTGATCCTTCAGATCAAGACGAGACTGATCCGCCAACGCATCCGACGCCTCAGACTCCCGTGCAGCCTAGCGAGGGTCCTCCCAACGGGCCCGCCAACAGAAACGGAGGCAGAAACGGCTACGGCGGCCAGCAAGGCTATGGCGGACAAGGCGGCTACGGAGGTTACGGACGTTATGGAGGCTACGGGGGCTACGGCGCCGCAGGAGGTTAGCGTGACTGCGGCCCGCGGGCCTTCCTGCCCATGTGGAAGCGATGGCGTGAAGCCTGCGATCCGAGTACACTTGTAACTCGGTGTGTTTTCCCGGCGGGAAGACCCCGAAACGCATTGTCCCTCCTGTCATGGAAAGACCATGACCGCATAGACCAGAGGAGGTGGGAACAGCATGCGTGATTACGAGATGATGATCATCATCGATCCGACCGTCGACGAGCGCAACATCACAACCTTCGTCGACAAACTGCTTCAAGTCGTCCCCAATGAGGGCGGCACGCTGGAGAAGGTCGATATCTGGGGCAAGCGCCGCCTTGCCTACGACATCAACAAGCGCTCCGAAGGCATCTACGTGGTCGTCGACATGAAGGCGACGCCGGAAACCGCTCAGGAGCTCGATCGTCAGCTTGGCCTGAACGAGGCCATTCTTCGCACGAAGCTGCTGCGCGCAGAGGCCTGAGGCCAGTACACCGAAGGAGAAACATGGCAGGCGAACCGATCATTACCGTCGTCGGAAATCTGACCGGCGATCCGGAACTCCGCTACGTGAGTTCGGGCACGCCCGTCGCGTCTTTCACCGTCGCGTCTACCCCGCGCACGCTCAATCGCCAGACCCAGCAATGGGAGGACGGCGAGGCGATGTTCATTCGCTGCTCCGTGTGGCGCGAGTACGGCGAGAACGTCGCCGAGTCGCTCAGCAAGGGCATGCGGGTGCTCGTGACCGGACGGCTGACCGTCCGCAGCTACGAGTACAACGGCCAGCAGCGCACGAGCCTTGAGATGCAGGTCGATGAGATCGGCCCGTCTTTGCGGTACGCGCGCGCTCAGGTCACGAAGGTCGCGGGCGGCGGCTCGGGAGGCGGAAACTTCGGTGGCGGCAACAGCTACCAGGGCGGCGGAGGTTACGGCGGCGGCCGTGCCTCGTACGACGCGCCCCAGGGAGGCTCGGCCCACGATCCGTGGAGCAGCGCCCCCCAGGGCGGTTCCGCTTTCGACGACAACCCCCCGTTCTGATTTCGCAATTCGACTTTCTCGGCGGCTCAAGCCGCCTGGCGGCCGACGGGCCGCCGCAACTGAAGGAGCAAAACTATGGCGAAGCCAGTTCTTCGCAAGCCCAAGAAGAAGGCCAACCCTCTGAAGTCGGCCAAGATTGAGAACATCGATTACAAGGACACCGCCACGCTGCGCAAGTTCATCTCGGACCGCGGCAAGATCCGCGCCCGCCGCGTCACCGGTGTCACCGTTCAGGAGCAGCGCAAGATCGCCCGCGCCGTCAAGAATGCGCGCGAAATGGCACTGCTTCCCTACTCGAGCTCGGCTCGCTGAGGGAGGGGTTCTGCATGAAGATCATCCTTACCCATGACGTCGACCGGCTTGGCGTCGCCGGCGACGTCGTCACCGTCAAAGATGGCTACGGCCGCAACTACCTGATCCCCCGCGGCTATGCGGTGCGCTGGACGAAGGGCGGTCAGAAGCAGATCGACCAGATCGCCGAGGCTCGCCGCCGCCGCGCGATCCAGTCGCTTGACGAGGCGAACGCGATCCAGGAGGCTCTCCAGGCCAATGTCCTGAAGATCGTGAAGCCGGCCGGAGAGAACGGCCGCCTTTTCGGCTCCGTCACCAACGCAGAGATCGCCGAGGCCGCTTTGGCCGCCACCGGCAAGAAGGTCGATCGCCGCACGATCACCCTCGTCTCGCCGATCAAGTCGACCGGTTCCTACAAGGCTGCGGCAAAGCTTCATGACGACGTCGTTGCCACCATCTCGATCGAGGTCGTGGCTGAGAAGAGGAAAAAGAAGTAACTGCGCCGCGAAAGCGCCCCGCGTGCCGCAGCCGCTTCGGCGGTTTGCGACGGCGGGGCGCTTTCTTGTTCGACTTTCCGTGGGAAGGGCGCAGCAGATTCTTCATGGCAGCGCCGCAGGCGCTTCAGAGCGGCTCGGGGAACAGTGCAAAGAACCTGGTGAGAACCAGAAGTTGGAAGCGGGTCCGCCGTGGATGGCGTCAAAGATCTCCGCGGGATTGAGCCGCTTGCCACGGGAGTTTATCCTGTCGAAGATTTCTCGTAGAGTCCCTTCATTCGCTTCTTCCATGATTATGGCGGGAATGGAAAGTCTGTTGAGCCTGGCCGCGACCTCCTGGATGTTCTCAGCTGCATTCGATACGTCGGGGTTGTTCCTCAACCATTCGAGTGCCCGTGCGAAATCGAAGAGGTCAGGAAGCGGGATCACGGACGAGCCTTCATTCCGATTCAACAGAACAACCTTCTTCGCTCTCAGGGAGTAGCCGAGCGCGAACCGAGGGTCCGCCATTCCTCTTGGGTCGACGGCGTTGACAAGGCTTGTGATGCGCTGTTGGCCGTCGACCACCCACAGGGCGTCTTGGCGTGCTCCGGCTTGAACTTCGAGCGCCCCGATCCTCAGATCATCGGCCCCGGCCTCGCGTTGCCATAGAAGAAGGCTTCCGAAAGGATACCCGCGGAGTATGGAATCGAAGAGATTGAGGACGTCTTGAGCATCCCAGCGAAACGAACGCTGGAACTGCGGCAGCCGCAGTCTGCCTGATGTCACGAGTGCAGAAAGCTCAGCGATCGTGTAATCGCGGTTCGTTGAAGATGCTTGAGAGTCGTCCATGCGTCAATCTTAAAGGGGCGAAAGCTTCGTCGGCTGCCTCACGCCTGCATGCTGGCCCGCAGGAATTCCTTGAACGGCCCCTCTCGGGAGGCCAGCTCCTCCGGGGAGCCGAATTGCACGATGCGGGCCGGGCCGCCGCCGTCGGACGGCTCGAGGAAGGCGACGTGATCGGCGTCGCGAATCGTCGACAACCGGTGGGCCACGACCACGACGGTTCTGCCGCGCGCCAGCTCGCGCATGACCTCGGTGATGGCCGCCTCGTTCTCGCCGTCGAGGGCCGAGGTGATCTCGTCAAGCAGGAGGATGGGCGCGTCCTTGAGGAAGGCCCGCGCGATGGAGACCCGCTGGCGTTCGCCGCCGGAAAGCTTGAGGCCGCCCTGGCCTACCTCCGTGTCCCAGCCGTTGGGCAACGCCTGGATCACGCGGTCGAGCCTGGCACGGCGCGCGGCCTCCTCGAGCTCGGCGTCCGCGGCCCCGGGGCGGGCCATCCGCACGTTCTCGCGAATCGTCGTGTCGAAAAGAAAGACCTCCTGAAACACCATTGACATCATCGACATGAGCGCTTCCGTGGGAATCTTGCGCACGTCGACGCCGCCGACGCTCACGCTCCCGCCGTCGACGTCCCAGAACCGCGCGATGAGCCGCAGCAAAGTCGACTTCCCGGCGCCCGAAGGCCCGACGAGCGCCGTGATTTCTCCGGTCCCCACCCGAAGGTCGATCGCCTCGACCACGGGGCGGCCCTCCTCGTACCCGAACGTCACATCCGCGAATTCGACGTCGTTCGACGGCGGATCCGTGACCGCCTCGTCGGCGCCCGGCTCGGGCAGCGGCTGGCTGTCGATGATGTGTGCGACCGCGCGAAGCGCAACCTCGGAGTTGTGCACCTCGTCGCTGTAAAGGATGGAGACCGACAGCGGGGCGACCATGCGCGCGCATATTGTCATGACGGCCAGGTATCCGACGGCGTCCAGGCTCCCGCCCAGAACGGAGGAAAGGCCGACGGCGAGAACGAGGGCGAAGGCGGCTTGGACGGTCAATGTGAAAAGCATGGCCGGGCGGCCCACCGCTTTGAGGGCGCGGTGGACGGATTCGTTTTCCTCGGCGAGCTCGCGCTCGAGCGGCTCCCAACCGCGGGAGGCGACGCCGGTGGCTCTGAGAACGGGTTGGAGCCTGGCAAACTCAATGAGGCGCCCGGCCGCTTTGATTCCGGCCCGGGTGGAGGCTTCGTGCGATTCGTTGGACACGCGCCGCATGATCCGCCACACCTGCCTGAGCGGGACGGTCGTCAGAAAGAGGATGAGCGCCAGCCTCCAATCGACGAAGGCCACTGACACGGTCATCACGGCCGGAACGACGAACGCGTTGCACAGGGCGGGTATGACGATCGACGCGACGTGCGAGAGGGTGTTGACCTCGCGCGAGACGGCCGAGGCCACGGCGGCCTCCGTGGAGGCGTCGAACCATCCCAGCGGCAGTTTGAGCGCTTTGTCCGCGATCCGGCGGATGAGGACGTCACACACTTCGTAAACGCTGATTTTGTACGAGGCGATCATTCCGTATGTTCCAAGGGCGAGAGTCGCCGCACCCGCGACGAGGACGGCCGCCAGCCACCCGCCAAGGCCTTCGCGATTGCCCAAAAACGAGCGCAGGAAAGGGATCATGAGGGTCAGGGCCAACCCTTGCGCCACCGCGAACGTCACGAAGATCAGCGTGAGTTTGCGCAGCTCCTTGATTCCGACCATGCGCGCCATGAGGGTCCACATCTCAGCCGTCCTCCCTTTCGACGTCGGCTTCTGCTGTTTCGACGGGCGTCGGGCACTTCGTCGGCGATTCCTTTGCCGCCGGCTCCTGCCCGGCAGCGGCGTCTCCCGCATCTGTCTGAGGGGCTCCGCCAATGTGTTTCCACATGTCCGCGTAAACCCCTCCCGCACGCAGGAGCTCTTCGTGTGTGCCTCGTTCGGCGATTTTTCCGTCGACCACCGTCAGGATGGCGTCGGCGCCGGCGATCGTCGCGAGCCTGTGGGCGATGACGATCACGGTGCGCCCGCGTGAAAGCCGCGTGAGGGCGCGGTGTATCTCCCGCTCGGAGCGCGGGTCGGACTGGGCCGTCGCCTCGTCGAGGATGAGTATCGGCGCATCCTGGATGTAGGCTCGTGCGATCGTCAGGCGCTGGCGCTCTCCGCCCGAGAGCAAGCCGCCTTTTTCGCCGATCACCGTGTCGTACCCTCGGGGAAGCCTGAGGATTCGGTCATGGATCTGTGCGGCGCGGGCGGCTTCTTCGATCTGCGCCTGCGTGGCGTCGGGTTTGCCGAGGGCGATGTTGGCAGCCACGGTGTCGTGGGCCAGCGCGACGTCTTGGAGCACGATCGCCACGCGCGAGAGCAGCCACTGGAAACTCGTATCACGCACGTCTTTCCCGTCGATCGCTACGCTTCCGATGTCGACGTCGTAGAACCGGGCGATCAGCCGGGCAAGGGTCGTCTTTCCGCCGCCCGACGGGCCGACGAGCGCGGTGACCGAACCGGCGGGCGCCTCGAAGGAAACGCCGCGGATGATTGGGCTCTCCGGGTCGTAGCCGAAGACGACGTCGGTCAGCCTCACGGAAGCGCCGCCCGCCCGGAGGTCTGCCGTGGCTTCGCCGCGCTCGTCGTTCCCGCTTTCCGCTGCGTGCGAGCCCTTTGTCTCCGCGTTCCGGCCTCCGGCTTGCGAATCCTTGCCTTCGGGCATCGGAGGAATCGAAAGCACGGCGGCGGTGTCCACCGCGGCCTGGCGGGCCTCGTAGAGGTGCTGCATCATCTGGACCAGTTGGACGAGCCCGGCCGGTATTCCCAAACCGACCATGAAGAATGGGAGGGTGTGGGCGGCGTCGATCCATCCGGCGTCGACGAACCAGACGGCGATGGGCGCGACGGTGGCGAAGATGACCGCCGGCTGGAAGAAGGAGCTGAGGAACGCCATGCCCTTGCCGGATTTCGCGGTCCAGGAGAAGGAAAGGTCAGAAAAATGCTCGCGCGCTTTCGTGAAACGGGTGTGCGCCGCGTCTGCGCCCTGAAAGTTCTTGATTTCCTTGATGCCCTCCACCATTTCGACAGTTGCCGCCGAAAGGCGCCCCTGAGCCTCGGAGAAGCCTTCCGTCAAGCCCTCGAGCCCGCGGAACGTCAAGCTTACGACGAGGATCATGACGAGCGCCCAGACGGCGAGCAGAATCGCGCTCATGCGCCAATCGACCCACACGAGATAGGCGAAGCCGGCGAGGAAGGCTACGGCGGTGTTGGTCGCGTCGCCGGCGAGATGGGCGACGAGGGTGTGGATCGAGCTCGTGTCGTCGGCGACTATCTTCCTGATCTTTCCCGAGGACGTCTGATCGACGGCCCCCAGCGGAATGCGGCCTAGCGTGGCCACGAGCCGACGGCGCAGATCGTAGCGCAGGTCCGCCTCGGCCACGTGGGTCAGTCCCAGCCCCGCGCTGTACAGAAAGCCTCCGGCGGCGATTCCGACAATGCCCGCGGCGGCCCAACGCCAGAGCGTCGAAGCTGAGGCGTCGCCCAAAAGGCCGGCGGCGATCTCCGTGAGCGCCACGTAGGGCAGGATCGAGAAAACCGCGCCGAGCCCCGTCAAGGCGGCGGATACGAGCATCGCCCTTTTTGCGGGTGCAATGAGCTCCCATACGGTCATCCCGGCCGTCTCCCTTCCGACCCGTGCGCGGGGCCGCCTTGCGTCCGTCTCCGATCCGCCCGCCGCTCAGCAGTCGAGGCGTCCAGATAGTTAGGTTGCCCTAACTCTACGCCTGCGCGCCCAGTTGGGAAAGGGGCGGGGGTTCCGATATGCGCTTTCTGCGTTCGGGATGCTTCTTGAGACGTGCGAGACGAATATACGCTTGAAGGCCGCGACCGCATTTCCCAATGGCTCGCGACGCTCGACGCTCCCGTAGGTCCTCTGCGGTCGAATCTCTTCGCCAGGACGATCATCGCTTTGATGCTCGACGACGACGCGGAAAGGCTTCTCGACGTCCAAAGGGCGGAGCACACGGACCGCATGAGGAAACTGCGAAAGGCCAAGAGGGAAGGCAGCCTCGCCGACATCCTTCTCGCCGATCACGCGCCTTTTCACATCGAAGCCGATCTGCGGATCGATCTGACGGCCTCGCCGCGGAGGGCGCCCTGGCGCCTGAAAACCAGTTCGCTGCAATCGCCTACGTCGGAATTGTGATTGCCGCCTTGCTCTCGGCCGTCTCCCTCACGGTTTCTGCGATCTCCTCCGTCATCCGGCGGCGCCGGGCCTTCGGCCTCATGCGCCTGACCGGGATGCCCCGAGCGGTTTTGCGAAAGGTCGTCTCAATTGAGGCGGTCGTCCCGGTGGCGGGAGTTTTCCTCGCGTCGGCCGACGCCGACGGCCCTGAAAGACGCGGCCCTGAAAGGCTTGGCTGTTCGCGACGACAGGCGGCGCCGGGCGATTCGATAAACTGCATCGCCCGGCGCCTTCCGCCTCACTGAGTCCTTGGACGCGCAAGGCTCGGTTTTGGCCGCTCGCAAGCCTTTAATCCCGGCTCGCGCGAGGTCACTTGTCGCTGTTGGCTTCCTCAAACAGCTTCTTCGCGCGATCGTCGAAACGAGGCCCGCCAAGATACGCCTCGGTTTCGGACCCGAACGATGTGACGGTGCGAATCTCGCCGACCCCCGTTTTCTCATTGTAATTTTCCAGCCAAGGTCCGCCGGAGGCGCCTTCTTTCAGATTGCATCCCGTGACGGTGTGGAAGTGGTATTTGCGGTTGGCCCACGTGTCCTTGGTCATCTTGCTGCACGTCTGCAGGGTCAGGCCCTTGTCGATATTGTGGGGGTAGCCGAAGATAGTCGCGTTGAACTCGGTGGTCTTCCCGGTCACGACCTTGTGCCCGCCGACGGCGTCCACGAGGCGCTTGCCCTGCTCGCTGTCCTTCGTCGTCACAAAGGCGACGTCGGAGTTCCAATCGCTTCCCGCGTCGTTGCCGCGGTGGATGTAGTCCTGGAGCACGTGGAAGTGCTGAGCCTGGAATGTGCCGTAGGGCTTGTTTCCGTTGTCGTATCCGGGGATGAACATCCAATTCGAAAAGTATTTGTTCTTCCCTGCATAGACGCAGTGCGCGGCGGTGACGACGATTCTCTTCGTGGGGCTGTCCACCGCCGAGGCCGAGCATTCGTACTTGCCGCCCCGATCGTCGTTGAAGAAGACCTTTCCGTTCACTCGCGTCGTTTTGCCGGCGGCCTTGTCCGCCTTGAGGGTCTGTTCGGCTTTCGCAGCGCCCTTGCGGAGGGAGGATTTGTCGGCCTTGGGCCCGCTGGGCAGAGGCATGGGCTTTGCGCTCGCAAGGCGCTCGCGCGTCCAATACTCCCGGACGGCCTTGCGCGCCGCGGCGTCGCGCTCGGCGGCGCGACCGGTGGGGGCGCCCGAGGCAAGGGCCGTCTTGCGTTCGCCCGCGGAGACTTTGTGGGCGGTGACGACCTTCGTGCCGTCGGCCTTCGTGACTGGCGCGGTCACGCTCACGGTCTCCGATGCGGCGGAGGCCGATTTCCCTGTGCGCGCGGAGCCCGATTGCGAGGTCGAACTCCCCGAGGAATCGCCTTTCGAGCCGTTGTCGGCGTGCGAGGCGGCGACGGGAACCGTCATGGCGAGAGCGAACGCGACGACGGTGCGTGAAAAAGTGTGGCGTTTACTCATTGATTAACCTGCTTTCGTTCCGATTGGCCCGGCACTGTTCGGGCTCGTCGGTGTGGTCTGAATTGAACAGTGCAGTATTTCGAGATCTTGTCGATCATGTCCTTCGGAAGGGCCGACGCCGAAGCCTTGCGGCCAGCCGTTCCGATGCAATCGACCGTAGAACAAAGAAAGTGCTCGCGTCAACGGTTTTGACAACTTTGATATAATCATGTATTATAAAGAACAGCCGAACAAATGCTTTCGATAAGATTGGAAGATATATTCTTCGCTTTTCGGTGCAAATGTTGCGGGTGGTGCTGTGCACAAATTGTTTTGTGCACAGCACCACCCGCTTAGTCGGCGCAATGTCAGGCGATGCGGTTTTGTGTCTTTGAGCCGCTGAGCCTGGAACGGTCGGATGCGCGTTCGCTGACTATTGATTTACCCGTCGCAGCGATCGCCGTTCCGTTCTAAGGGTTCCGGGGCCCGATTGATCTGTTCTTCGGGTCTCGGAATCCAATTTGCGGTCCTGGGACCTCTTTCCACACTCTTCAAAACTTGTGTTCCGCGGCTGCCGGACGCCGCACGCCCCTGCGCCCGTCATCGGTCGTTGTTGGCTTTCGCGAACAAGTCGGCGGTCCGATTGTCGAAGATCGGCGCCCCGATATAGGACACGTCGTTCTCGTCACTCGGCTTGTACGAGGTGATTGAACGGACATCGCCCAACCCCGTCTTCGGATCGTAGTTTTCGAGCCAGGGGCCGCCCGAGGCGCCGCCCCCGAAACCGCATCCCCACACCTGGAGGAAGGGGAACCCGTTGTTAACGATGCGCCGCGTGGTATTCTTGCAGACCTCCATCGTCTCGCCGCCGTTGATGTTCTGCGGATAGCCGATGATCGTCGTGTCGAAGTCCGTCCGGTCGCTGACGGCCAGCCTGTGTCCGCCCACGGTGTCGACCAGGCGCTGGCCGCGCTCGTTGTTCTTCGTCGTCACGAAGGCGACGTCGGACTCGAACCCCTTTCCATGGTCGGGATCGGCCTCCCGCTGCCACTCGTCCATAGCGTGCATGTGGTAGGCCGGGAACGTGCCGTAAGGCCTGTTCTTCTTGTCATAGGCGGGAACGAACATCCAATTGCTGTACCAGGTGCCGCCCTTGCCGCCGTGGACGCAGTGCGCGGCGGTGACGACGATTCTCTTCGTGGGGCTGTCGACGGCCGAGGCCGAGCAGACGTAGTCTTTGCCCTTTTTGTCGTCGTAGTAGAGAACCTTGCCGTTGGCATGGGCGATCTGCTTGTCGTTGGCCAGCTTCTCTTCCTTTTGCAAAGCCTTCTTGGCCTTCTCCACGCTCTTTTTGAGCGACTTCTGAGAAGAGGCGCCGGACGATCTGACCGGCGCCGGCTTGGCGTTCGCGATGCGCTCGGGAGTCCAGTACTCCTGAACCGTCTTATACGCCTCCGTCTCCCGCTCCTTGGCCATCTCCTCGGGCGAGTCGCTCGCTGCGAGGTCCGCCTTGCGCTCGGCGGCGGAGACGGGACGGGCGGTGACGACCTTCGTGCCGTCGGCCCTGGTGACCGGCGCGGTCACGCTGACTGTGCCGGACCCGTCGGAGGCCGGCTTTCCCTTTTTCGCGGAACTCGATTGCGACGTCGAACTCCCCGAGGAATCGCCTTTCGAACCGCTGTCGGCGTGCGAGGCGGCGACGGGAACGGACATCATAAGCGCGACGGCGACGGCTGCGCGCGGAAATATATGGCGTTTACTCATGAAACAACCTGCTTTCCCCCGTGCACAGGGTGCACGAGTCTTGTTGTAGCGTCGTGTTGTATGCGATTAATGCAATTTTCAAAAGCGAAACCGTGGGCAATTGCCTGCGATTCGCCCTGAAATTGCCGCCAAGGGCGCCGGTGCGCTTAGAATTCAGCGCTGAGACAGGCTGAAATCTTTCCAGATGCGTTCCAATTGCGCCGCGTGGCATTGGGCCGGCGGACATTATATTTTTCGGGGTGCCGCGTGGGCCGACCCTAGTGTGTTCCTCCCCCGACGAGGAAGTCTAACGGGGCGGCGTCGAAACGAATGCTCTACATGTTGCGCGTTTGACGCCGCCCCGGTCGGTCAATGGAGTTGAATGCCCTCGAGGTGGCGGACTTTGCGTTCGCCGATGGGCTTGTCGGTCTTGACCGTCACCGAGGCCTTGCGCAACTCCAAAGTGCATTCCCTCGGGGCGTTGGGAAGTCGGCCGATGACGGTGGCGACCTCCACGCTTGTGTCTGTTTCTTTGACTGCGACCCGGGTCCCGTAGCATCTCTCCGTGCCCGAGGCGAAGTAGAACTTCAGCCGGTTGGGGGCGATCTGCTCGAACCTCGACCACGGGGCGATCTGCTCGTTCATCAGATCGTCGCGAGACTTGTCGTCGTTGCCCGTCGATGCGTCTGAGCCGCTCGGGGGCGACCCAGACCCATCCGCAGACGAGCTCGAACTGGACGCCGACGCATCGGCGGACCCGCCTTCGCTTCCTGTGCCTTCGGGGCCCGGCTTGCTGGGAGCCGAAGGCACACGCGAACTTGCGTTCGCCGAGGACGGTTGGCTTGCCGTGGACGACGGGTTCGAGGAAGGGCCCTTCGAACATCCCGATGCCGCAAGCAATGCGACGATCGGCAGAATCGCCCATTTGCGAAGCCGGTTAACTGCTCCTGTCATGAGCGCATGTCACTTGTCGTTGTTGGCAAGGTCGAACAGGCCCTTGACACGCTTGTCGAAGTGCGGGCCGCCGTTGTCGATGTACTTCGTAGGCGCAGACGCCTCAGTCTCGACGAACGAGGTGACCGAGCGAATCTCGCCGGTGCCAGTGACGCCGTTGTAGTTCTCCAGCCAGGGGCCGCCGGAGGACCCGGGGCCGAAATTGCAGCCCTTGACGCCGTTGAAGCTCAGCTTGTCGCCGCCCTGCAATGCAAAAGTGTTCCCGTTGCAGATTTGCAGGCTTTCGCCGTTGTTCAAGTTGCTGGGGTAGCCGAACACGGTGGCATTGAACTTCGAGGTTTTGCCGGTCACGAGTTTGTGCCCGCCGACGACGTCCGTCAGGTGCTTGCCCTGTTCGTTGTCCTTGACCGTCACAAAGCCGACGTCGGAGGCGTATCCCTTGAACTTGCGAGCTCCGCTGGTCTGGTCGTCCCCGTTGTTCACCCAATCGCGAAGAGTGTGCATGTACTGGGCGTGGAAGGTGCCGTACGGCTTGTTGTGGTTGTCATAGCTGGGAACGAACATCCAGTTCGTGTGCCACTTGTGGCCCTTGCCGCCGTGGACGCAATGCCCGGCGGTGACGACGATTCGCTTCGTCGGGCTGCTGACCGCCGAACCGGTGCATGCGTAGTCCGCGCCGTCGTCGCCGCGATAAAAAATCCTGCCGTTGGCGCGCGAAAGCTTGTCATTGGCGAGCTTGTCGCCGTTCTTGAGGGCCTGCTCGGCTTTGGCGACGTTCCTCTCGGCCGAGGCCTTGACGGAATCGGAGCCCAGAACAGGTGCCGGCTTGGCCTTGGCCATTCGCTCGGGGGTCCAGTACTCCTCAACGGTTTTGTAGGCTTGGGATTGTTGCTGCTTCCTGCTCTTGGCCGGAGTGTCGCTCTTGGCGAGGGCCGACTTGCGAGCTTGAAGCGATGCCGCGCGGGCGGTGACGACCTTCGTTCCGTCGGCCTTGGCGATGGGCGCCGTCACGCTGACGGTGTTCGAAGCCGCCGACGCCGACGGCGAGGATGCCGCGGTGGAATCGCCTTTCGAGCCGTTGTCGGCGTGCGAGGCCGCAACGGGAATCGTCATGACGAGCGCAACTGCGGCCGTAGTGCGTGTGAGTATGCGTCGTTTGCTCAAAATTACCTACTTTCACCCCGAGGGCGGCGGACACCGCTCGGGCGCGTGTGCGTACAATGAAACTGTTTGCATAGTTTCGGCGTTGCGTGAACGCCTGTCTATTCGGGGGCGATCGACGTCGACGCGAGGTCGCTGGAACCGGCCGAAGCCAACCCATATTGTGAAAAAGCAAGTCTGGATTCGACGTCGCCGACTCCGTTTGACTATGTCTTTACAAGTTACCCTTGTGGTCCGGCTTCTGACAAGCCCCGGGAGATCGGGTTGTAAAGCTATGATAAATTTGCGCACGAAGCGTCAAACCCCGGGATGCTCCGATAGAGGCAAGGGCGATCGAAACGAGCACAAGCCTCAGATCTCTTGCCGGGAAAAGCTGATATCGTAAGTGTGATACCGATTTGAATCTTTGAACGCTTAAATGTGCATGGAAGGCCTGGCAACGGCGCCCGAATCGCCGCCGCGCCGAAGGCCTTATGGGGCCGACGGAGCCCTTGCCGGCGGCCGAGCGCCCCGTCCGGGCGGGTCCCATGACGCCCAAAGGCGCGAGGTGGAGCCGAAGTGTTTTGCGGCCCGCCGCGATCGGGGGATAAGCTATCCCGAAGCCCTCGCCGAAGGGCGATGCGACACGAAGGAGTGACGATGCCCCGCTTATCACGCGATCGATTGCTCGGCAGCCTCCCGCCGGTTCCCCCGGTTTCGGCGGGCGACGTCGTCCGGGCGCAAGAAGCGAGCGGGATGCGGCCCGTGTACGTGGTCCTCGACGACGACCCCACCGGGACCCAGTCGGTGGCGGGCCTTCCCGTTCTGACGTCTTGGGAGGTCGGCGATTTCGCCTGGGCCTTCGAAACGGGCGCCCCGGCCGTGTACGTCATGACCAATTCGCGCTCGCTCGCCCCCGAGGACGCCGAACGCGTCAACCGGGAGGCCGTGGCCGCGGCGGTCGAAGCGGCTGAGGCGGGCGGCGCCGACGTCGCCTTCGTCTCCCGTTCGGACTCGACTTTGCGCGGCCATTTCCCGTTGGAGCCGAACACGATCGCCGAATGCCTGAGATCTGCGACGGGAGTGCGCGCAGACGGCATAGTGGTGGTCCCCGCCTTCGGCGACGCCGGGCGGATCACCGTCCATGGCACGCACTACGCAGGAGATCCGCAGGAGGGCTATCTGCCCGTGGGCGAGACCGAGTTCGCGCGCGACGCGACCTTCGGATACGCGGCGTCGAACCTGGCCGAATGGGTCGAGGAGAAAACGGGCGGGGCCGTGCCCGCCTCCGACGTGCTCGTGCTCGACATTGAGACTCTGCGCACCGACCTCGACGGGGCGGTCGCCCTGCTGACCTCGGCGCGCGACGCCCGGCCGATCGTCGTGGACGCCGTCGAGGAGGAAGACCTGCGCCAGCTTGCCCTGGCGCTCATCCGCGCGGAGCGGGCCGGCTCACGCTTCATTTACAGGGTTGGGCCGCCCTTCGTCCGCGCGAGGGTCGGACAGGAGGTCCACGCCCCTCTCACGCCCGAGGAAGTCGAGGCCTCTCGGGCCGACCGGGAATTCGCCGCCGGCGGCCTCGTCGTCGTCGGCTCGCACGTGGATCTCACCACCCGCCAGCTGGCCGAGCTGAGGGCCCGCCGCCGCTCCCTCGAGTTGGAGATCGACGTGGCGAAGGTCGTCGATCCCTCCTCCCGAGGCCCGCACTTGTCCGAGCTGATCGACGCCGCGGCCGCCGGCCTGAAAGAGGGCGACGTGGCAGTGCGCACCTCGCGGACCCTCGTCACGGGCGCAGACGCGGGCGATTCGCTCGCGATATCACGTAAGGTCTCGGCGGCGGTCGTCGAGGCGGTCAAGGGCGTCCTCGCGCGGGCGACGCCCCGCTTCGTCGTCGCCAAGGGCGGCATAACGTCTTCCGACGTCGCCTCCAAGGGCCTCGGCATTCGACGCGCGACGGTCGTGGGCCCCATGCTCCCGGGAATTGTCTCGCTATGGTCCGGCCAGGACGGCCCGGCCGCGGGAATCCCATACATTGTTTTCGCAGGCAACGTCGGCACGGCCTCCTCGCTTGCCGACGTCGTCGACAAACTCGCTTAGCGGGAGGTCCGAATCGCGCAGCCGGCCGACGAACCTGCTTGGCAGGCAAGGCCCTCGCCGCAAGCACAACCCGCGCAGCGGGCCGGCGGGCCCGCGCAACAGATCGAACAGGACGCACAATGCGTCGGATCCGCCCGAACGGCGGATGCGAAAGGAGAGAACATGACCAAAATCGCGGTGCTCGGCCTGGGGGCGATGGGGCTTCCCATGGCGATGCGGCTCGCAAAGGACTTCGACGTCCTCGCCTACGACGTCTCGGACGAACGGCGCAAGCTGGCCGAAAAGGCCGGGTTGAAGGTTGCGGCCGGCACGCCGGAGGCGGTCGAAGGGGCCGACGTCGCCCTCGTCGCCGTGCGAAACGCCGCCCAACTCGAGGCCCTGCTCTACGGCCCAGGGGGAATCGTGGCGGCTCTTCCCAAGGGCGCCGTCGTCATTCTGACCTCCACTGTGGGAATCGCGGCGGCCGAATCAGTCGCCGCCCGGCTGGAAAAGGACGGGATAGGGCTGGTGGACGCCCCCGTCTCCGGCGGGCCGACTCGCGCGGGCGAAGGCGACCTCCTCGTGGCATGCGGAGCCCTCCCGCGCGATTTCGAGAAAGTCCGCGAGGTTCTCGAAGCCTTGGCCGGCAAGCTGGTTCTCGTCGGCGACGAGCCGGGCAAAGGCCAGGCTCTCAAGACGGTCAACCAGCTTTTGTGCGGCGTGCACATCGCGGCCGCGGGGGAGGCCCTTGCGCTCGCGGGCAAGCTTGGGCTCGATCAGCGCACCGCGCTCGAAGCGCTGATGTCCGGGGCGGCGGAGTCGTTCATGCTGGGGCATCGCGGGCCTCGCGCCATTGAGGCCTACGAGGGCGGCGACCCCGACGTCGCCTCGCGCTTGGACATTTTCGTCAAAGACATGGGAATCGTGACGTCCGCGGCGAAGGACGCGGGCATGGCCGTTCCCGTGGCGGCTGCCGCCGAACAGCTTTACCTCATGGGGTATGTGCGCGGTCAGGGGGCCATGGACGATTCGACGGTCATCCGTGTTCTCGCCCCGGATTCGGAGGGCTGAGGCGCAAGCCGGCTTGCGCGAAGGATCGGAGCGTGCCGTCGCTCAAGACGTGGAGGGCCGAGGCCGGCCGCGGCCCTCGGCCAGGTGCAGCAAGGGCACTGGGCGCACAGACAGCCGGCGGGCCGGTCAGGGCTTTTCGAAAGGCCTCCCGCTGCGCGCGCGGATCAGCATCGTGACCGCGCGGGTGGCCATGAAAAGGCCCGCGTAGGCCGTCCACAGGGCGGCGAACAGGAGCGAGGTGGGCACTCCTGGCCACACGGCGTGCGCCCGCCCGAGGGCCCACGCGACCGGAGCGAAGATCGCAAGCGAGGCGAGCATGAACCAGGCGAG